>CALBLB010000285.1 GCA_937896115.1 uncultured Succinatimonas sp. | reverse complement strand
ATCATCGGGATGACGGTAGAAACCAAAACGCAGTCTGACAGCTCTTACTCCTTTACCCACAGGTTGTTCTTGGCAAAATTTAAGTACAATCTGTGAGGAAGTGATGTTCCCGGGAACCGTCAGCATCCTTACTTCGACATCTTTGACTGTGTCTTTACGGACATTGTTGACTTTGATCAAAGGAATAAGACACTCCTGCAACGTCATGCCGCCGTGAACATATCGAGATTTGACGCCGCTTCTGCGGTAGCGTACCGCAGTAAGCGGCGTAACAATTTCAAATCCTTCTTTTAATCCTGCCTTTTCTGAGGAAATGACCACATTGAAATCATCTGACTTAAACGTCCCGGCTTTAGCAAGCATAAAACGTTGTTTTTGCAACAAGATCGCATCAACATGCGGAGCATCGATACTGTCAACGCCTGAGATCAAATCTGCATCTTTATAAATAAAGCCGTGATCTGCCGTAATATAAAGATTATTGATATTGGCACTGATGACTTTTCTTACCAGATCACGCAAGACATCGAGGCATTCTGAGCATTTTTCCAAAAGCTCGCTTTCGTTATGCTCACCGGCATTATCGATGAGATCGTGATAGATGTAGATGACATCGTGATCTTTAAAAAGCCCGGAACGCAACTGTGACGTAGTCTGCTTTAAGATCTCGTCTGCCGTCACACAGGCAGTACGGCGTCCTAAGGCATTCTTTTCAAGGATCTGCCCGCGTGCTTTAATACCAGCAGAAGCATCGCCGTTTACCAAAACCGTTGCATCGTTTTCTTTTCCTGTCCATGACAGCTCATCGTTTGGCAACAAGGCCGCCATTCCCATCTGGGTATACGCAGGCAACATCGTCAGCATGGGATCGACAGTAGCAGACAGACCGTTTTCTTCATTCAACAGTTCGTTTACTCCAAGTTCGTAGCGGAAGCCGTCAGAGATGATCACCGCCAATTTTGAAGTACGATTACCGTGCGTTTTTATTTGCGGAATGACTTTAAGTTTGTAGAAGAATTTTTGTAATAAAAGAACCTGTTGCCCGCCTGCCGGCCATTTGCCAACCTGTTTTACCGAAGTCCCAAGCTTCAAACTCAAGGAATTGAGAAAATCTGTGCTGTATATATGATTAACAACATCTGCTATGTGACGGATCTCTTGGCTTTCGTCAACGGAGATCTTCTCTAAGGCAGAGAAAAACAAACGGTATGACGTATCGATGCGATACCATTTTTCGGTATAAAGCGTCACGGCCTGATCCCAAGTGTCGTCCCAATTATCAAGATCGCGTAAAAAAGATCCTATTTCCAGCTTAAACTCTATGGCAGCTTCTATGAGTCGGTAAAAAGGAGCAAACTTTGGATAAAACAGCATTTCACGGCGTACTGCAAGCAATTCAGGCAAAGTAAAGTCAAAATCGGTGACAACGCTTTGCTCAAACGATGCTGTATTTAACGTTTTTTCTTCAATAAGCTCCTTAAGCCTCTGCAAGAGCTTTTCAATGATGAAAGTATCGATGACAGGAAAAGCACAACCCAAAACAGCTTTGTCCCGGTGCTCGGATCCCAGTCTCGCGCGCACGTTCAAAGCTCTTTCTTCAATTTTTGCCCATGCCTCAAAATCATCAGGATCCAATTGTTTCTGCCAATGAGTAAAAAACAATGCCGCTTTGGAATTTAGAATGCAATTGC
>CALBLB010000284.1 GCA_937896115.1 uncultured Succinatimonas sp. | reverse complement strand
CCTTGGTCTGTCTTAAATTTCCTATCAAAACCTAAAGACGGTTTTAGAAACTATTGGTACAACTCGGCAGGACAGCCTAATGTACTTACGCAGTACATCAAAGAGCACAGCTTAAAAAACCCCGAAGAATACGGACAAGACCGCGTCTTGGGAGTTGACGATTTAACCAACTACCAAGGCTTAAACGGAGAGTTTAGCGATACCGTGATGCTGTATCAGACAGGCTACCTCTCAATTAAAAGTGCTTTTGTCGAGGACAAGACGGTAACCTTAAATTACCCCAATTCAGAAGTCTCCGAGTCCATGGCCAAGCTCTATACCGAAATGGTCTTGGGCAATCGTACCGTAACTTCGGTGATTGGATACGGTCCCATAGGACTTTTCGGAACTAAAAGTCCTGAAACGGTGGTGGCTACTCTAAACAAACTCTTTTTATCCGTAGACTATAAGGACTACCCGGTAAAGAACGAAGCCACCTTAAGAGCCTATATCCAGCTTTATTTAAAACTAGGCGGCATCAATCCTCTTGTAGAAGCACACAATGCCAAAGGCCGCTCTGACTTGGAATTTAAGGTACAAGACCGCTACTGGGTGATTGAACTCAAGTTTGCCAAAGAGCAGGACAATCCTAAGAAACTTTTAAACGAAGCCGTAGAGCAGCTTAAATCAAGACAATACGGCGAGCAGCACGAAACTAAGCTTCAACACTTACGTCTTGCCTTGGTCTTCTCTCAAAACGAAAGACAATTTGTTGCGTATTCTGAGTTGTGATTTCCTGTAAATCAATATAAGGATCACCTGATTTAAGAGCTCAAAGGCAACAGGTTAAAAAACTCAATGTTAAAATATCGATAAAATAACACGTTGAATAAAAACATTTTTTTATTTAGTTGCATATCTTTTTAAGATTTGGTCATAATTTTTAATGTACGAAAAATTCTTTTCCTTAACAGAGCTTCCTTTTGACGGGCTTCCTGACGAGCATTTTTATTATGTGGGAGCATCGCAACAGGAAGCCTTGCAATTGTTGAAGGAACAATTGCAACGGCAAGGAGCAATTTGCGTACTTACCGGTAAGTCGGGAGCAGGAAAAACCACTTTGGTGCGCATGCTTATAAGAGCCATGCCGGCCAGATTGCGCATCGTCACCATAGATGATCCTAGATTAACCCCGGCTATGATGCTGGCAACTTTGTTACGGGCCAGCGGCATAACAGCCACCTCTTTAGAATCGGTGTCTGAGCTTACTTTCAAATTGAGATCCATGCTCGATAACAGCGGTTCTTACGAGCAGGGGACTTTGCTCATAGTAGATGAAGCGCAGGGATTGTCCGATGAATGCTTGGAACAGATAAGACTGATAAGTGATCTTGAAGGAAACGGAGGACAAAGGATCAGCATCTTGCTTTCAGGGCAGGATGAACTGGTCGGACGTATTCGTGCTCCCTTGCATCACATGCTGCTTACCAGAGTGAAGGCTTTTGCCAAAGTTTTTCCGCTTAAAAAACGGGAAATGACGGCTTATCTTGGGTTCAGACTGCAACAGGCAGGTTGTCATACTCCGCTTTTTTCTCCGGCAGCACTTAAAATTATATATAAGGGCACCGGCGGTCTGCCGCGTCTTGTCAATTCCGTAGCCGACAGAGCACTTACCTTGGCTTACGGACAAAAAAAACATGAAGTCAACGCTCGTCTTGCCGCCAAAGCTTTGTTGCAGGTGAGATCCCGCAAAAAGAGTTTTAAAGAGCGTTTAACCAATCTTAAGGAATTTTGCGGGGCTTCTTGCAAACTCCTGCTTCCGTACGCTCTTCTGGGCAGTTTTTTAGCGTTTATGTCTTTTGCTGCCTGTTATGTATTATTGCCGAACGTCTTAAAAGACTCCTCTTTGACCGTTGCTATGTCCGATTCAAAAACTTTAGCTAAGGCAGGCGAAAATTACGTCAAAGCAAAATCATGGAGCAATGTTAAACAGGGCAAAGAGCTCAAACTTTTTTACAGTGAAATGCGCAACAGCGTATTTAAAAGTGATGCCGTTGCCTCTTTAATCAAGCTCTGGGGCTATGATCGGGCCGACGGAAAAAAGATAAGTTGCAACGATCTTGAAAATACCAAGCTTTATTGTGCATGGGCTCACGGCAGTTTCAATGATGTGGTTACAGCCGGGCGCCCGGCAGTACTTACGCTAAATGATGATGATTTGACTCCTTTTTATGCTGTTTTGGTTAAGGTTAACGCGGATGGGAAAAGCTCAACTTTACTGATGGGACAACACCTCTTTGAAGTAAAAAATACTTTTATTGAGGATCATTATTCAGGAGAATTCAGTGAGGTTTTGGTAGATCGCGAGGAATTGCCGAAAAATCCTTCAGCAAAGGAACTTCCGTACGTATTACGAACCTTAGAGAAAACTTTGCGTATAAAAAACGGTACTTTAAAGAGCCGTGCTGATTTTAGTCAGGCTTTAAAAGCGTTTTATTGGCGCTATCCCAGTGAAGAAGAGCGGGAGTTGAGTATCGATTTAAGTGCCGGTACCGGACCATACCTGTTTAAAAATAATGAAGAATATCTTCAATATCAAAATTTGTTAAAACAAAAAGTCGACAAAACCAATGATCCAGAGCCTGCATTAAAGGAGGATCATCCTTGAAGATTTCTTTACTAAAAAAGATCTTCTTATCCCGAAATTATGA
>CALBLB010000283.1 GCA_937896115.1 uncultured Succinatimonas sp. | reverse complement strand
AGATTTTTTTATACCCATATGCATGCCGATATCCATGCCAATCTCCTTGTGCAGTTCCGTAAAAAACGGTAAATGAGATCTGAAAAATTGTGATCTTTGTCGTCTTTAACTTAGCTTTAAGATGTTTTATCTGCAACATAATTTTTGTGAAGTGCCACATTTATTATGAATATGTTACAAAAAAGTACAGAATGTTTGACTAAGGTGCGTCATAATCTTTAAAAACACAAAGACGGTGCAAAGCCTGCAAATGGAAAAAAATCCCGGAGCAAGCTCCGGGAAAAAGGCTTCAAGCCAGGATGGTGAGGATATGTAAAAGGATCACAGATTTTTTAACGCTGACGCTTGGCCTCTACCATGAGATCGTGGGCTTTGTCGTAGTCAGGAACTATGTCATAGGCACGCGATCTTGCCATCTCTTCTTCCAAAGAATCGTATTGAATGGCATCCAGCTCTTCTTTTGAGAAGAGTTTTAAGCATTCGGGGTTACCCATCTGAGCCACAGGATTGAAGGTACCTTCGGCAAAGGCTACGGTATGGGCAACCTCAGGATCTTGTACGTATTGCAGGAAGTCGGTGGCAAGAGGACTTAACTGCGGATTGTTGACCAGTGAGGTCAGTTCTACCCACATAAGAGCACCTTCAAGCGGGGAGATGGCACGGATGTTGTCATCACCTTCGGCACGGGCAAGGGATGCTGTGTAGGTTCCTCCTGATAAGTAGCAGGAGATGTCACCGTTTACCAAGGCCTGATTTAAGGTGGCGATATCGCCTACTATCTTGGCTTTCCCGAAGATCTTGCGGGCAGTTCGGGCAAATTTTTCAAAATCCTCATCTGAGTGCTCTTTATAAGGATCGACTCCCGCCACCATAAAGATGTCCACTACGTTCCAGTCGTCGCTTTCCTGAATACCGAATTTGCCGTCTAAAGAATCGTCGGCCCAAAGTTTCCAACCTATTTTCTCGGCTGTATCACGTGAGATCTTGTCGGTATTCACCACAAAGTTAAAAGGTCCGAAACGCTGTGCCATACCCAAAAGTTCTTTGCCGTCTTCGCTCATAGCCCAGCTGTAGGGAGGTTTGAAGTCAGGAAGCATCTTTTCAAAATACGGTTCAAATAAAGCGCGATCCAAAGGCTTGATAAGGCCTTCAGGAAAGAGTAGACGACGGGCCCAAGGATTGTTGACGTTGATGAGATCCCATACTTTGGTCTCACCAGCACGCAATTTGTTGACCATGGTCGGATCATTGGTTGCCGATTCAGCTTTGACTTCAGCGCTTCTTAAACGGCGATAAGGATCGAGCACGTCGGCTGAGTTATAGCCTTCCCAACATAAAATGTTGAGCTCTTTATCACGAGCAGCAAAGGCTTTTTGAGAAAAAGACAAAGGAGCTGCCGCGGCCAGGG
>CALBLB010000282.1 GCA_937896115.1 uncultured Succinatimonas sp. | reverse complement strand
TCTCAGAGCAGATCAGAAAACTAGAATCTTTTGCCTTTCAAGCTCGCTCATCCGAAGGCTTAAGCTCCGGAATAGATGCTTTGTCCAAAGTGAATGCCGCATCGGCTGCTTCTCTTGTCGATCTTACCAACGGCATCAACACCATGCTTAAAATCCAGGCACATGAAGCTGCCAGTGCACATACTCTGGCGCTTGCCAAAGAAGAAGGCTCAAAACAAATGTTGCAAGGCGGGACTACAGTCCGCTCTCCTCACTTTAATCTGAGGGTTTCTGATCATGTGCATTAAATTGATTAAATTCACGCTATGCTTGGTACTGTCCTCAATTTCATTTAAAGTTGCAGCTCAAAATTTATCAGCCGACGGCATGCTAAATTACGTGACGAATGCCTTCATTTCGGGAGCAGGGGTCTATGCTGCCCCGATCAAGGCCGCAGCCGAAAGACTGTTTTGGCTTTTATTGGGGATCGCCGTAGTCTCCAACGGCATACGTATGGCAACCAAACAAGAAGAGATCTCTTCTTTTTTTGCAATCTTCGTAAGGCTTACCCTGTTAACTGGCATGTTCTACTACCTTTTATCGCATGGCAGTGAAATAGGTGCCAGCATAGTAGACTCTCTAGCATCCATAACCGATACCCGTAACGTAGGTCCGTCTGAAATGCTGGATATAACCTTCAATACCGGCAGAGCTCTTAATAAAGCCGTAAGCAACGGCGTTTCCGGTATTGCGGCATCGCTTACCGTGCACGCGATGATCCTTATTTTTAATATCGTTATGTTTCTTGTTACCATCAGATACATAACGCTTTATCTTACGGCATACATCTTTTGCATCTGCGGAGTATTTGTTTTGGGATTCGGAGCTTTCAGTTATACCCGTGAACTGGCAGTAAATTTTTTGCGAACTGTATTTGCGCTGGCACTGGAACTTATGACCATGATCCTAGTATGCAATGCCGGTTTCGGAGTCTTGGATAATCTCACCTATGCCGTTGAGCAACTGGACCATGTGATCACCCTGCAGGATACGGGTATTGTGCTGTTCACCGCCCTTTTTATTCATGCTTTAAGCGTGGGCTTACCAAGCATAGTCGGATCACTTTTAAGCTCACACCCAGGAGCCGGTTCTTTAAGCTTTTCAATCCCGGGTATACCAAAT
>CALBLB010000281.1 GCA_937896115.1 uncultured Succinatimonas sp. | reverse complement strand
CTGCAACTTCGAGCCTTACGTTGGTATTTTAATGACAAAAACATGAAATATCGTTCAATTTGGAATAATCAACGTTTTAAGGATGTATGGATAAGAGCTCTTCAATTTTTTCATTATCCAGACAGTAAATCTGGTAATGATATAAAAAAACTTATTCAAAAGATCAGAACTACTAATGATTGCATTGATCTTTTATCTAAAATTGATCCTATTCTTACTATACCTCCATATGAAGATCAAAACAATCGCAGACCACCTGTTGATCAAACTTTACTTTTATCGCCAGAAGTTTTAGACAAATTATATGGAAATAAATGGCAAAAATGGGTCGACGGATTTGTACAGATCTTACCGCAGTTAATGGATGGTCTAGATGAAGTTGTTAAATTGACAGATAGAAAAAATTGTTTAAATAAGCAAAAAATAGATTCATATACATTTACAAACAAAAAACATTCTTATGCGCTGCAAAGACTGTTGGATCTTTCATTTAATCAAGATATCGATATTACAAAAATCAGAGCATGGTCTGATAATCCAAAATCAAGTAGACTAATAAAAATAGATAATATTGTAAAATCAGTTACTGGTGATGATTATAATTCTTTCTTTAAACTTACATCTTGTTACTACAATGAAGTAAAACTTGCTAAAGAAGGTCTGTGGTCTGTCGCAGAATCTCCTTTGTTGGAACTTTCTGGCATACACCCTCCGATGAAAAAAAGTATATTAAGCGAACTTATAGCAGGAGTGCTTAATATTCATGATAATTTTGACTATGATAAATTTAAAAAAGCATGGACTTCTAAAGTTTTAAAAAACAGTACCGTGCGTTCTATTTGTAAATCAATAGAAGAAAAACGTAAAAATCTTGGTAACGCATTTAATATTGAATACTCAAAAATACTAAATATTGTTTCAAGGTATGGAGAAAAAAGTCTTAAATCAGAACAAAAATCATTATTCATGATTAAGAATCAAGTTGATGCAGTATCAAAATTTATTGGCAAGGAACTTAATCTTGATGACGGTAATATTGCTAAATTTTCAAATCCTTACAGCCTTGCCCAGCTTTATACTTTGATTGAAACAGATATTCATGGTTTTGCAAGTAATTGTTTAGCTGTGAATATTGAAAATAACTGTCGCATGAGATCTTCTTTAGGAAACGGTGCTTTTTGTTCAAGATTGCCTGCAGAAGCTGTCAGGCCTTTTGATGGTTCGCTTGGAAAAATTCTAAAAAGACAAGCTTATGAAATTGCTAAAAAGAAAGCTGTTGAATTAAAAGAGCTAAGCAGTATTAAGAATTCCAAAATTCATTTAGGAATTCTAATTGAAGAAAACCAATTTGAATTTTCCGCATCTATTGCCAAAATAAAGAAATCTAAATTTGCCAAAAGCTTGAGACAATTTGCCGATAAGGGCATAAAAAGACAAGATGAATATTTTTTAAATAAGGGAGAACGTATAAAAAAAGCTTCAAGGGGTATTTGTCCTTATACAGGTGATGAACTTACTGACAAGATACAAGGCGAAATAGATCATATCATTCCAAGAAGCCTTACAAAAGCACATATGGGTACGATCTTCAACACAGAGGCTAATCTGATTTATACAAGTCAGCGTGGCAATCAATTAAAGAAAGAAAGAGAGTATACACTTGAAAACTTACATCCTAAATATCTTTCGGCAGTATTTGGAACCAGTGATATATCAGTTATAAGAAATATTATTGACGATACTATTAACTCTGTTGAAGAAAAAAATGACAGATTTTTATTTGATCTCATGTCTGAACAAGAACGAGATTGCTGTCGCCACGCATTGTTTATGCCAGGAACCCGTGCTTATGAGCTAGTTGTTGCTGCCATGGCCAAACAGTACAGTACCCGTGTAAACGGTACTCAATCTTGGTTTATCCGTGAAATTATTTATGCTGTGATGAAAGAACTGAAAGTCTGGCTAAAAGATAATGGTAACAAGATAGATTTCCATACATCAAAGATCGATGTTATGAACATGTCAAAGCCGTTTAGAGATGCACTTGGTGTAATAAATCCAGCATTGGCCAAAAAAGACCCGCAACCGATCACGTCACATGCAGTTGATGCATTATGCGTCTTAGCCGGTGCTGTAACTGATAAAAGAATATCTGCAAAGATAGGCGGTACAGAAGAACTTACACCTATAACACAACCAGAGACGTTAGCAGAACTAGTGCCGGACAACTATGAAATCATAAAAATATCTAGAAAAGATTTTACGGATAAGGATGAACCTCAATCTCGCAAATTGTATAAAGATACCATTTACGGAGAAAATTTTGTACCAATTATGGTCATGGGAGACATGATAAAAATTGGTTTCGATTGGGGAGTGAACAGTATTGTTGTAACAAAAGGTCGGGAAAAATTTTTAAAATTACTTTCGCCATTATTTACAGAAGAATATAAGCTGGATCTGAAATTTCATACATACAGAATTGATAATCACAAAGCTTTTTTACTTTTGCATCAAGTGCATACAAATAGCAAGGAAATTGAAAAAAACATACTTGAGCAGAGCAAATTATTAAAATCTTTATATTATACAACCCAAAGTATAGATATTTATTCTGTATATAATCCTCAAAAACGAACTTTTTTAACAGACGAAGAAATCTTAAAAAAAGAAAATTTTAATATAAAGATCAGTTCTCCTCCAAATGATATTAAATTTTCAGGAAAAATTCTTACTCTTCCGTCTAAAAAAGAATGGACTGACATCACAGAAAAACTCTCTGATTTACTTGGGCATAAAATAACTGATCTCCAAAAAGTTATTCTCACGGATCCCTACGCTGTTATCGATTCTAGGCTTAACCACAAAATCAATCATAAAGGAATATGTATACATCATAAAGCAGTGAAACGCGTTTATAGTATACCGATGATAGCATCTCCATCAGGCGGTGTAAGAATAAAACGACAAGATATGAATGGAAATGCCATTTTTCAGATGGTTGCTGTCAATACTCCTGAAACTGTCTTGAGCAAAGGTTTTTCAGTAAAAGAAGACAAGGTTGACTGGAAAAATAGTGCAAATATAGAAGCCTATTCAGGAAACAATTTAACATTAAAAGATACTCCTATTAATATTACAAATAATTACGTTTTAATGAGTGAAATACGTACAATAATAAAAAATGATGATTTAATCATCAGAATGGCACCAGGATCTGAGGGAAGACGTATTATTTACATAGAACAATCTTTTGACGATTTTAACAAATGCATGAATAAACGATTTAAATCTTTATTTGAAATTACAAGTGAAATTAAATTAAATAAAGACGAAATTGAAATATTCAAGCGGAAATTAAATTTTAAATTTGCTGGAGTTCCTCGTCTTGGCAGTATAAAAGTGACTAATATAGGAAAATTAGTTAAATATTACTATACTGTTGATTCGAGTAATGCAGAAATGAATTCTTTTTACGATAGAGCAAAAATTAGATAAAAAAAAAATGCGTCATCTTACTGTCACTCAATTTGGAACTTTTTTAGGAATATCAGGACAAAGACTTGTCGTCAAACATGATAAGTCAGTTATTCTTGAAGAAGCTCTATCCAGAATAAGATCGATTAGCATTACCAAAAATGGAGTTTCTATCTCATCTGATCTTATTTCAGCTTGTGCCGTAAGAGGTATAAAATTATTTTTTCTTGACTGGAGAGGAATGATAGCTTCAGCATTGATCGGACAAAATCAACATGCAGTAGTAGCTCTTAGAAAGGCTCAATTTGCTGCTATTGAACGAAATGATAAATGCTGTGTGTTAGCTAAAAATATTATTATTACCAAAATTAAAAATCAACGTGCAGTTATAAGATATTTTTTTAAATACCTATCAAAAGATTGCAACAAAGATTTATCTGATATTGTCAATCAATATCTTTGCTCTGTTGGTAATTTATTAAATCAACTAGATAATATCAAGAAAATTGATAATCATTGGAAAAACCTTATATTTGGCATTGAAGGTAAAGCTGCTACCATTTATTGGCAAACATTATCAAAATGTAAATTATTACCTGATGATTTTTTTGTAAGAGAAGGACGAAATGCTCAAAGTTTAACAAATAAGGCTTTAAACTATGGATACGCTATTCTTCTTGGATATGTTTGGGCTGCAATAGATAATGCTGGACTTGAAGTATATGCTGGTATTTTACATGTAGATAGACCTGGTAAACCATCACTTGTTCTTGATTTAATGGAAGAGTACCGGGCATGGGTAGTCGATAGATCAATTATAAAGATTAGAGATAAAGTTTTGAAAGCAAAATCCTTTGATTTTTCAATTAAAAAGGTTATTGCAGAAGAAATTCACAAAACAATGTCCAACAGTTACCGTTATCACAAGAAAAAAGTAAAACTTGAAAACATATTACAGCGTCAGGTTTATAGATTTTCAGGAAGTATGGCGTCAGAAGAAAATTATAAAGGTTACATTTTTAAATGGTGATTGTATGGGTATTTACAACAAATATCTAATCTGTTACGACATAGAAAATGATAAAATAAGAAAAAAATTCTTTGATGAAATGAAAAATTTGGGACTAATTCCTGTACAAAAATCAGTTTTCTACGGTGATTTAGCATCCCCAGAGTTTTTTACAATAAAAAAAATCGCTAATGAATTGCTAAAATCAGATACAGATAAATGTTTGTGGATCAAATGTAATCTATGTGAAAAAGACATAAAAGAATGTTTTGGTTACGATGATTTTAGATATTTAGAACCAGACGGATATGCTGCAATATAACATTCCTGTATCAATGCTTAGACAGTATTGTTTTTGCCCTCGTATTCCTTATTTTTATATAGTCAGATCTATTAAGCCGTATGAACAGCCTTGGGTTAAACAAGGAATAGATGAACATATTAGACAACAAATGTTGATGAAAAGAAGAAACCTTAGTAGGTTTAATATCAACAATATAGGTTTTATAAAAGATAATGTTGAATTATATAGCGAAAAATTGAATCTCCATGGTATCTGCGATGCTGTTATTGAAACTGCGGAAGCATCTTTTGTATTGGAATTTAAAAACAGTTCATATTATAAGATATCTCTCGCTACATCAGTCCAACTTGCAGCATACGCAATGTTATACGAAGAAAATTTTAACAAACATGTAGAAAAAGGATTCGTTCTTTATGGCACAAAAGCAAAAACTCTTGAAATCAAAATAGACCAAGAACTCAAAGACAGAACATTAGATATTAGGGACAAAATTCTCGAAACTATAAAAAGAAGTTACATCCCAAATTCACCAGCTGACGAAACCAAGTGTAGCCAATGTGAATTTTTTAATTTTTGCGCAGATCGCTACTAACGATCTATTTCCGGATGCACATGGCAGTTGCCGGATTCAAACTTGATTTTTGATGATTTCAGCTCGCCTTAAAGACGACTTCTATCAGTATCAGTAACCTATCTTTTGTTTCTAGTATAACATTTTTTCGCAAAAAATCATCTTTAGATTGCAAAAAACATCTTTGCGAAAAGATATAATATATTATTAACAGCAACTAATTAAAAAATCACATAAAAAATTGCTGTTTCAATTATAGGCTACTGCTACTGATAACTGAAACTTTTATTATTGCGTATGCGTGCGATTGCGTGATGCTTAGTTTCAATTATAGGCTACTGCTACTGATAACTGAAACCTGATGCAGGCGCTTCTGCTAACCTCGTTTATGCTGTTTCAATTATAGGCTACTGCTACTGATAACTGAAACAAGACCACCTTGGATACTTTGTGGTCGGCATCAGGTGCGTTTCAATTATAGGCTACTGCTACTGATAACTGAAACCTTCTGCAAACCGATAGCCGACATCTTGGTTAAAACGTAGTTTCAATTATAGGCTACTGCTACTGATAACTGAAACTTAAAACCGAAGGTCGGGGTTATGATTTGGTACATTTGTTTCAATTATAGGCTACTGCTACTGATAACTGAAACCACCCGAACACCGTAGCTTCGATGCGATCCTGCTGAAGTTTCAATTATAGGCTACTGCTACTGATAACTGAAACTGCGGCTGTTAAGCATGCCTGTACCGCACCATTTAAGTTTCAATTATAGGCTACTGCTACTGATAACTGAAACTTTGCCTTCACAATATTTTTTAGTCCACGCCGCCGTAAGTTTCAATTATAGGCTACTGCTACTGATAACTGAAACAGCTAATAACAGCTTGCGAGTCGGGTCGAAATATGTTTCAATTATAGGCTACTGCTACTGATAACTGAAACTTGTCCAAGTCTTACCAACTTTTGACGCATACACGTTTCAATTATAGGCTACTGCTACTGATAACTGAAACCTCTTAAAGCATCAGTTAAAACGATAGTTAAATCCGGTTTCAATTATAGGCTACTGCTACTGATAACTGAAACACGGCACTCGTATGCCTATCGATGTATGCAGATGCGGTTTCAATTATAGGCTACTGCTACTGATAACTGAAACCGTATCACGTCTTAAGCCGCTTTTTCTGGGATTTCAAGTTTCAATTATAGGCTACTGCTACTGATAACTGAAACATCCAGTCGGAGTTTAAAGTAGATAGGGTAGGATTGTGTTTCAATTATAGGCTACTGCTACTGATAACTGAAACGTTGAAGGTTTTCGCTAGCCATTTTGTGCACTTCGGTTTCAATTATAGGCTACTGCTACTGATAACTGAAACTTACTTGCATAATCACCCATAAGTGATACCTCCAGTTTCAATTATAGGCTACTGCTACTGATAACTGAAACGTTCTAAGTTATACATTCGAGATATCGAAGGTATCGTTTCAATTATAGGCTACTGCTACTGATAACATGAATAAATTTTGCGTTTTTAAGAACGACAATTTCACCTTAAGAAAGCATCGTTCTCATCAGGATAAAAGACTTCATAAGGCGGGATCTCGTACTTTTTCTGTCCATCCTTACTTTCAACTATAGGACCTTTGCCTGCAGGACATTTATAGGCACGAGCTGACAAACCTACCCCCAAAAGCGAGCGGGTAAGCACTCCCGGGTAAACAAAGGTTTCCACCAAATGAGTGGCACCTAGTTTTACTGCCTTGATCTTAAGCTCAAGTCGGGCCTGCTCCATCATGGCGCGGGCTCCGTTGGTGTCGACATCTCCTACAAAAGTACAACCGGCAACTTCCTGAGGCAATGCCGTGATCACTTTTCCTGCCGACTGCATTTCCGCATCGGAATAACAACCGTTTAAAAGAGCTACAAAAGACAGCGTTACCACTACTGACAATAAAGTTTTCACTTGAGAACGCATTTTATTTCTCCTTCAAAGCTACCGCAGTGTCCGCAAGATCAGGATAGCGTTCCGCCTCTCCCTCAGGACGGGTTTTAAAACGGCGATGCAACCACAGATATTGATCAGGTCTCGTCATGATCATATCTTCAAGCACTTTGTTTACTCTCACCGTATCTGCAAGCACATCTTCGGTAGGAAAATTATCAAGCGGAGCATTGACTCTCAGCACGTATTTACCGTGATCGCGTACCGTCCATGAAGGTTGTACCACGGTATCTTTAAAACGCGCCAAATCGTGAGTGCCGGTAACCGTAGCCGCCTTTTTTACGCCGAAAAAAGGTGCAAATACCGAGACGCGCGCACCGTAATCCTGATCCGGTGCATACCAGATGGGGACTTTGCGCATCATGGCTTTTAACATGCTACGCGGATCTTTTGAAGATACTAAAGCAAGATTGTCACGCAGTCTGCCTTTTACCTGCAGATATTCCCACACCGGATGCTCGGAGGGACGATATACGCCTATCCCGGGTTTAATGAGCAAAGCATAAAGTCTTGCCATGATCTCAAGGTGAACGAAATGGGCGGTAAGCACAATGGTGGGCAGGTTCTTTTTAGCAATTTCGCGGGCAGCTTCGATCTCTTTTTGATCATAAGCGGCGTGACGCAACAGTCTTCTGTCACTCCAAAACCAGGCAATACCGGTTTCAAACACGGCTACGCCCGAATTTTCTAAAACCCGCTTTTCCATCACCCTGCGATCCTCTTTACTCATATCGGGGAAAGCAAGTTTCAAATTGGTTCTTAAAACATAACGGCGCGACGGCATCAAAGCGCCGATCAGACGCCCGAGGAGTCTGCCTAAAAACATTTGCACGGGATAAGGAAGCAACACTACCATGAGGTAATACCCAAAGACGCAAAGCCAGGCTCCCCAAAAATAAGGATGCAACATTTTTTTGGTGAAGACGGCTTTTTGCACAAAGCCTCTGCCCCAACCTTTTCCCACCAGAGTAAAACGTCTTTGTTTAAGGCGCTCGCGCTCCTGTTTTTTATAACTGTCATGCAGCTTAAATTTTTTGCGGTTTTGATTACTATTGCTCTCGCTCATGCCCAATTTCTTATCTTTTCTTAAAATCTGAAAATTACAAACCAAACTGCGTGATGATATTAGCAGAAAACGCCTCTAAAAGAGGCGTCTTAAGTACAAACGGCTAGGATCTGTCGCTTAAAGATCGAAGATCCTGTTCCAAATCTTCACAACATCAAGACATTCTTCAGGCATTTCGCTTCTTGGAAGAATGCGTTTTAAATCCGCAAGCGAAAGCTTATGATACCAACCGCGCAATACTATGTAAGCCCTGCACAAAGCCTCACAGTCTTCATGACTGATGATGGAAAGCCTCGCGCATTCCTCCAAGATGCGCACGTTGTCAGTCCACAGCACCATATCTTTATGCAACGGCGCCTCGCGCAACAACAGATATTGGGCCAAAAACTCGATATCCACGATCCCGCCGCGACTTTGTTTGAGATCAAAGAGCTTGTCATTGCCACGGTCAAGATTGTCCATCATTTTCTTGCGCATGCTGAGCACATCAGCGCGTAATTTTTCTGGATCCCGTTTTTGCCTTAAAACTTCGTCGCGTATTTGCTCAAAACGCTCGCATACTTTTTTAGATCCGGCGATGGGACGTGCTCTTACCAAAGCCTGATGCTCCCAAGTCCAGGCTCTGCGCAACTGATAATCCTCATAGCCTTTGACATCGGTGATGAGCAGTCCGGAATCGCCGTCAGGACGCAAGCGCATATCCATATCATAGAGTACGCCGCCTTGGGTTCTGGTGGTGGAAAAATGCAGGAGTTTCTGCGTAAGCCTCTGGTAAAAAGTAAGACAGGGTACGCTTTTATCTCCTTCGGTATCACCGTCGTTTTCCTCACGTATGAATACCATGTCAAGATCCGACTTGTAACCAAGCTCTATGCCGCCTAATTTTCCGTAGGCGATCACCGCAAGCCCGGGATCCGAGGCATCGGTATTTTGGGGTGCTCCGTACTGTTTGACCGTATAACGCCAGGCAAGTTGCAGACATTCCCGCACACAGGCTTCTGCAAGGAAGGTTAAACAATCGCTGATCTTCATTAAAGGCAGACGTCCTGCTTTATCAGACAGCGATACCCTGAATACGGTAAGTTTTTTAAACAGCCTCATTTCTTCCATCTGCTGCTCAAGATCATCAGGTTCAATGCGCAGCATGCGTTCTTTTAAGGCAGCTAAAAATTCATCCGCAGAAGGAGGCGCCGAAAAATACTGCGGCATGATGAGTTCATCAAGCAAAATGGGATGAGCCGTAATGAGATCGGTTGCAAAAGCATTTTCCGAAATAATGGATACCACGCGCTTTAAAACCTGAGCGTTATCGCGCAACAATTGCAGATAAGGGGTGCGCAAGGCTATGGTACTTACGAGTTTTCCCAATTTTTTAAATACGGCGGCACAATTTTCAAGTCTGCACACGGCCGCAAGCAAACGCGGCATCAGCTTCTGCAAAGTTTCACGACCTACAGGCCCCA
>CALBLB010000280.1 GCA_937896115.1 uncultured Succinatimonas sp. | reverse complement strand
CTACTGAGCTGCATAACACGGCCAAAAAGAGCAGATTCCATAAGATCTCAGGTTTTATCAGGATCTCAGCCTTAAGATCAAATCCTTGGAAAAGCATGAGAGGCAGACATAAAAGCACCCCGTAAAAAAACAGGATCTGCGTACATCTTGCAACCGAAGGCTCCTGCACATAAATTTTACGTACGAACAGATTGTAAAAAGCCCAGCTTACGGCAGCCATCACGGAGAAAAGATCTCCTAAGGGATTGAGACTTAACTTAAGAGAATTCCAAGACAGACAGGCGATCCCAGCAAAAGCCACGACAAAACCTGTCCAAAAGCTGCAGGAGAGCTTCTTGCTATCTCCGCATATTCTGTCCACGATCCCTACAAACAAAGGAGCTGAGGAAACGATAAGCGAAACATTGGCAGCAGGTGCGTATGTGAGCGCCCCGTTTTCCAGCATAAAATAAAAGGTGATCCCGAAAAAAGCGGCAGAGGCGGCATAAAGGTTCAGTTTCAAGGTAGGATAAAGCCTGAAAGAACGCATAAAGACGGTAAAAGCTATAAAAGCTATCAAAAAACGGTCAAACAGCAATTCAAGCGGAGTCAGATCCTCCAAAATCACCTTGGAGGATACGAAGGTGATCCCCCAGATAAATACCGTGAACACGGCACATCCGTGTCCTATTAAAGATTTGTTCAATTAGCTCCCCTCCGACATGAATACTGAGGATCTTTTTTAAACGGCAGTCCGCAAGATTTCATTGAAGTCCGAAGTCTTGAATTTTACGCTTGTCTTTTGAAAATTAACCGCAATTTGCTAAATATGATCGTCTGCACTTGCCTGAAAGTAAGCCCAAATACATATATACGATCATCGGCAATCTGATTATTCGTTTTTTGAAGGTTTTAATGTAGAAAATTTAGGGACTAATTCATTGATCTAATGGTATTTTTATGAGTTGAAGATCATACCTCTACTTTACACGGTTAAAATATCTTTTTTAAAGAGGCTTCAGGCATAAGTGTGGGTAAACATATAGCCTGTGCCTAT
>CALBLB010000279.1 GCA_937896115.1 uncultured Succinatimonas sp. | reverse complement strand
GAACTGCGTAACAGAGTCAAAGCCATGTACGCCAAGCCCTATGAAAATTTCATGGCTTGTAAGGAGTCTTGATCATGCGTACTTTTGATCCTATGCACAATTCTGACGGATCTTTATGCATATTCAGGGTGATTTGTTTAGGAGTGATCGCGCTGTGCATGCTTGCTTACGCATCGCTTTCAATGTTAGGTTGCAGCGGTAACAAAACTTCCAAGGTGATAAATGAGAAGAGCCAATCCAACTCGCCATTACAGGAAGAAAACACCGTTTCAGGCAGTGAAAGAAAGCTTGCTTTGAACACCTTGAACGAGGCTTCTGCATATTATCGTGAGTGCGGCGGACTTAACAAAGGTTTTGAAGGATGTGTGTTTGAATTTCCCTCATCCGTGCTTAAATATTATGATGCGACGGCACAGGCTGCCGATGACGGTTTTTTGGTAAGCCTCAAAGCAAAGTCAGATAATGACGATCATGATTGCGCGTTGTTTGAGACGGACGTAACCGGCGCTGTAAGAGCATACGATGCGCAGGGAAAAATTTCTGAGAATTGTTTGAAATAAGTATTTCTGACAACGTTTTTAAATAAGATTAGTTTTTAAATAAGATTAAGAGAGTTTTTTATGAAGATTTCGCGTAATACTGTGGCTACCGTAAGTTTTGTCGTAACCGATCAGGACGGCAAGGTGGTAGGTCGTACTCAGCCTGATGAGCCGGTTACCGCTCTTATAGGTCACCGTTTTTTAGTTCCCGGACTTGAAAAAGCCTTGGACGGACATGAAAAGGGTGATGAATTTACCGTAACTTTGAATCCTGCCGATTCATACGGAGAGTTTGACAAGAGCATGGTACAGGAAATCGATCGTCGCATGTTCGGTGATTTCCCCATTGCCGTCGGCAATGTGTTCGAAGCTGATTCCAATAACGGACCTGTTGCCGTGGTGATCAAAGAGATCAAGGATAATACCGTAGTGGTAGACGGCAATCACCCTTTGGCCGGTAAAACTCTTACTTTCATGGTAGTGGTTGAAGACGTACGTGAAGCTACCGAAGAAGAAAAAGAACACGGTCATGCTCATCCTGACGGACATTGTCCTTCTCACGATCACGAGCATCACTGTTGCCATCATCACGACGGTGAAGAAGGACATCATTGCTGCCATCACCATGATGACGGAGAAGAGCATCATTGTTGTCATCACCATGACGATGATGAGGAGCATCATTGTCATTGCCATGATCACGATGATGAGCACGAATGCCATTGTCATGATGAAGACGAGCATGAGCACAAATGCTGCTGCCATCATCACGATGAACACTGATCAAGCGGTCTAATTTTCCTCCAATCAAAACCGCGGCCCTTTTTCTTCGGGCCGCTTTTTTAGGTACTGTTCCCCATGAAATTCATCCTGCGTCTTTTCCCTGAGATCTCCATCAAAAGCCGTCCGGTACGCAATCGTCTTACCAGACTGGTGCGTCAGAACCTTGTGAATACCTGTAATCATCACGGTATAAAAGTTAATGCCTTTGCTCAGTGGGATAAGGTGATCGCCGACTTCGGGGAAGAAACTCCTGAAAAGAGGCAGGCTGCCGAACGTGAGCTTTCCCGTCTTCCCGGAGTACATTCTTTTCTTGAGGTGAAGGAATATGCCTTTA
>CALBLB010000278.1 GCA_937896115.1 uncultured Succinatimonas sp. | reverse complement strand
TTGCTTGGTTGCAATCGGGGATGCTATATTCTGAAAAAATACTGATCACTGTCCGAGCAATGAAAAAAGTTCTGGTTTTGTGGCTGTTTGCTTTGGCTGCGTTTTCAGTTTTGGCAGCAGAGCAGAGTGTACCGCCTGCACCTAAATCATCCCCGCAATTAGGCGGGGTTACCCTCAGGCAGGCTGATGAAAGCGGACAGTTGCGTTTAAAAGATCATGCCGCAAAGAAGAATTCCTCAAAACAAAAAATCGTGATCTCAGGAGGTCGCAGCACTATATGCAGGGATGACGGACAGGGCGTGGAAAAGTGCGAAAAAAATTAAAAGTTTTCCATAAAAGCCTTTTGATAAACAAATAATCCACAAGTAATCCACAAAAAAGTCATTAAGGTGGGGAAAAGGCTTAAACAAGGGAGTTCTTAACTTTTTTTGGTATCAATGTTTGAGTTTCCGTCACAAAACTTGCGTCGTCACGGGATTTTTGAGCGAATTTTGCAAGCTTGGTGCCTGAAAATACGGCTGCGCACAAGATAAGGTTGTGGATATTTGCAAATGACGGAGATTGCGTATAGCTTAGAAGTTGTTGTTGTGCTTTTTTTAACTGTTCTGTAAGTCTTTTTTCATCGCTGTCGGTCTTTTTCACATATTTGAATTCCACAAGGTAGATCTGGCGTTCGTCGTCTGGCTTTTTTTCTTCAATGAGCAGATCGCAATATCCTTGTCCCAAAGCTTCCTGCTCTGCAACGGCGGTAAAATCTGTTGACAGCAGGATCGCCATTTGAACGGCACATTGAATGCTGTTTTCGTTAAAATGTGCGCTTGCATGCAGCCCGGAGTTGAGATCCAATTTGTCAGATACCATTTTGAGCAAGGGGTAAAGCTTGCCAAGCTTTAAAGACGCATAAGCTTTTTTTAAATTTTTGTTTAAGATGAAAGCAAAAGGATCGGCGTCTAATATATGGGTAAAGTAGTATTCAAAAAATTGCTCGCGTACTGCTTGGTTGGGACAGCACAGATAGAGTTCGTCTTCACTGCTCCATGTAAGATAACCAAGATAAAAGAGTAAAGAGAGCAGTTCATGACGTCGCAATTTGTCTAGTGTATTGAGATTAAGCGTTGCAGGTTGCGTTTCCATATAGACGGATCTGCCGTTGATGATGTCAAAAACTACTTCTTTTACCAAAGAAGGATTTTGTGCCAAAGCCATGAGACCGTCTATCTTGTTAAGATCGGATGAAAAGGCAGGATCGGTCATTACCTCAGGTTCTTGTGCGTAAACGGCAAGATGTTTTAGGTAGTAAAGACACATGGTAGGGTTGAAGACGCTTGTGTCTGCAGAGCGGTTAAAACGGTAGCCGTTATAATAGACTTTCATGCGTGTAACGATTTCGTCGGCACTTTGTCCGTATTTTTCCAAATCAACCGTATTGTAAATAAGCTCTATAAGTTCACCTTGAGAAAAGCCGAACATGTTGAGATAGGGCTTTTCAAAAGAAATATTGGAGGCAATGTTAAAACCTGAAGTGATGGAGTCAAGAGAGATGGAACTTACTCCGGTAATGAAAGTTCTGTAGATGAGATCCTGCGTGTGTTTTTTTATGGTTGCGTAAAAGTTTTTGAGAAAACCTTCTTTTGCGGTTATTTCCCGAAAAAGATCAAGATTGTTTGACAATATGTCGTTTGCAAATTGATCGTATTCGTCGATGATCACATATACATCCTGCTTGCCGGTTTGAAAGATGGCTTTTGAGGCAAAATCGTTCAGGAGCTTAGCAGGAGAGGTATAGGTGTTGTTAAGAAATTCAAGTGATCCGTTGGCAAGCGGGTATCTTCTGAAAAAATCGGCAATACCGTTACGAATTTCCCCTATGAAATTGTCGATAAGCGCGTGTCCTGAATCAAGTCCTGAAAAGTTAAATCTCAATACCCTGTAGACGCCTTGATTTTTGGTCGGATGATCGTGAATATAAGTCCCTTTAAACAGCGTATCGAAATTCCCGGCACCGAAGGAATCGTAATAATGAAACAGCATATCGGTAAACAGGGTTTTGCCAAAACGTCTTGGTCTTACCATAAAAGGGAAGAAAGAACTGTCGTTTTCCAGAATTTCGATAAATCTGGTTTTATCAACATAGGCACAGTTAGATTGACGCAGTTGTACCCATGATGAAGTACCGTACGGCAGTTTTAAAAATGTTTTGTTCACGGTGCCAATATCCTGTATAAGAAAGGTTAATGCCGAGCCGGCACTAAAATTTTAAAAGGCGGGCGTATGCATCCCTCACTTAAGATAAAAATATCCCTGTTACGCTCTTACCCAAGGGATGACAAATTTAAACAGCTGATCAGTCTTGATCAGCTGCGGGCATCATGATTTTAGCATGCATCAAACTTTTTCAGAACTTGGACTTAAAAGAGGCTTAGAAGTACCAAACCTAAGATCACGCGGTAGAGCACGAACAGCCACATGCCTGATTTGGAAATATACTTCATGAACCAGTGGATAACGGCTACGGCTATCACAAAAGACAGACTCATGCCTATGAGCATATCAGTCCACGAAGCTCCTGCAAGCTCAGGGTGATTGATAAGTTTGACTCCTTCAAGACAACCTGAGGCGGCGATAATGGGAATTGAGAGCAGGAAGGAAAAACGTGCCGCGGCCTCTGGGCGCAGTCCTAAGAACAAACCTGCAGTAAGGGTGATACCCGATCTTGACGTTCCGGGAATAAGCGCAAGGGCCTGGGCGCACCCTATGATCACAGCCTGAGAAAAGGTCATTTTGCGCAGAGAATCAGGCCTTTGCCCTTCTATATTTAAAATATTTCTCCATACCAGATGGCGGTTTACATATGATGACAGTCCCAGCAACAGCCCGAATACAATGGTCGCATAGGCGATCACTTCGACACTGCGCATGATGCTGCTGACATATTTTTCAAAAAATATTCCGCACAAGGCAGCAGGGACAGTTGCAATCACAAGGCAAAACCCGATCTTAGCAATCGGAGACAAACGTCTTTTTACCAAAGCTTCACAGGTAAATGAGGTGATCTTAACGAGATCTGCCATGTAATAGCAGATCACAGCCAAAAGCGTGCCTACGTGAACTGCAACGTCAAAGCCAATTCCCTGATCAGGCCAGCCTAAAAGTTTTGACGGAAGGATAAGGTGAGCACTTGATGAAACGGGGAGAAATTCGGTAAGTCCCTGAATTACGGCGAGTACGGTGATCTGCAGTATGGTCATAAAAATTCTTCATAAGTCAAAAATACGCTGAGCATTGTAGCGCGTCATAGGCTTTGAGGAAATATTTAGCAGGCGGCGGATCACATGCTAAAAAATATACGCAATATTGCGTCCGCATTTGCGTTTTTGCGAGCAACTATGAGGATTTTATGATTTTTTTCTGAAAAAATGTCATGATATTCCTACCGATATAGCATGAGAACAGGATAATTTCATGTCCGAAGAAGCATTAAAGTTGCGCTATTTACGTGAACTCTCCAAAGATTTTCCCAATCGTTATGCAGTGATCACCGAGATCATCAATCTGCAGGCTATTTTGAATCTTCCCAAAGGAACAGAGCATTTCGTGTCCGATGTGCACGGGGAATACGAGGCTTTTGTACAGATAGTCAATAACTGTTCAGGAGTGATCCGGGACAAAGTGAATCTCCTGTTTACCTCCATGTCACCAGAAGACAAAGATGCGCTTTGCACCCTTATTTATTATCCAAAACAGGTGCTTGAACGCTCTTTGCGCGCCATAGACGGGGATAACGAATGGTATCGCTCCGTCTTAAAAGATCTCATCATTCTGGCTACTTACCTTTCTTCAAAATATACGCGTTCTAAGGTACGCAAAGCTTTGCCGCATGAATTTCGTTTCGTCATAGACGAGCTCATGCATGCCAAAGAAGACGAGGTGCATACCAGAGCCATTTATCATCGCCGTATTTTAGACAGTGTGATAGATACCGGAAGTGCCGGAGCATTCATAGAAGCTTTGTGTACTTTGGTTAAACGTCTTGCCGTGGACAGATTGCATGTAGTAGGAGATATTTTCGACAGAGGATCAGCCCCTGACAAAGTCATCGATCTTTTAATGACGCATCACAATATGGACATCCAGTGGGGTAACCACGATGTGCTGTGGATGGGAGCTGCTTGCGGCTCGGCAGCCTGTTGTGCCGTAGCTGTTCGCAATAATGTGCGCTACAAGAATTTTGAATTGTTAGAGCGCGGCTACGGGATCTCGTTACGAAGATTGGCCATGTTTGCCGAGCGTACCTATAAGGCAGATGACGTGATCCCGGCAATGGAGAAGGCTATCAGCGTAATTGCCATCAAATTGCAGGAGCAGATCATAAGAAGGCATCCTGAATATGCGTTGAATTGTCGTTTGCTTTTGGACAAGGTTGATCCTAAAAAAGGGATCGCGGTAATAGACGGAAAAAAATGGGAACTTAAAACTTGCGATTTCCCCACGTTAAATCCTGAAAAACCCGACGTGCTGACTAAAGACGAGCAGGATGTAATCGATGATCTGGTTTTGTCATTTCGCGACTCCATGAGACTGCGCCGGCATATTGAATTTATTTACCACCACGGATCTATGTATCGTTGTTGCAACGGTAATCTGCTTTATCACGGTTGCATTCCTTTTAAAGAGGACGGAACATTCGAACAGATCTTATGCAACGGTGAGTATCTAAGCGGCAAGGCTTACCTTGATTATTGCGATCGCCGTGCGCGCGAGGCCTTCAGCAGCGGCAGTCGCGACAGTCTCGATTTTATGTGGTATCTCTGGTGCGGGCAGAAATCGCCGTTGTCAGGGCGAGTGGTCAAAACTTTTGAGCATGCTTTCGTAAAAGACAAGGCAGCCTGCGAAGAGCCGCGCAACCCTTACTATTCGCTTTATTATTCAGAGGAGATCTGCAAGCTTATATTGCGTGAATTCGGATTAATCCCTCAAAGCGGTCACATCATCAACGGACACACTCCGGTAAAAGTAAAAGAAGGGGAAAGCGCCGTGCGCGGAAACGGCAGACTGTTGGTGATAGACGGAGGCTTTTCTCGCAGCTATCAAAGAGTTACGGGCATTGCAGGTTATACGCTTATTTATAACTCGCATAATTTAAGACTTAAGGCTCACGGTCCTTTCACCTCTATAGAAGACGCCATTGAAAATCGTACCGATATTATCTCAGAAGAAATTCTGGTTGAAACTTTTGCACATCGAAGACCGGTTGCCGATACCGATGACGGTGCCTGCATACGTGCGTCTATTTCAGATCTGCGCATGTTGCTAGATGCTTACATATCAGGAAAAATTTCAGAAAGTGCCAGTAAGGCAAATGAAATATAACTATGTTTCTTTGGCATTGCCAGAAAAATAGGCAAAAGCAATAATTCCTTTTTAATTTCAAATTATCCGGAGCTCACTTTTATTTCAGTGGGCGCCGGATTTTTATTAAATGCAGCTTGCAGTCTGAAAATCTTAGTTTTTAAACTTTATTTATTAAGTCGACTTTATAAATAGACTTAATAAACATATTTTCGCTAAGCCGCATGCCCATGCGGTTTGATGAATTCTTTTCAGTGCTTTGTGCGTTTTGTTGCTTAAAATGAAAATAATTTTCTTGTATAATTTCCCTGCTTATTTAAGGCTTGGCGTTAGATCAGATTGGGTAAATCGGATCAGCGCCTTGAAAGTTCCGTTCTGCACCCATCATGATCTCATGAGCATTCATGAAGAAAACATGACAGAACATTTTTGAACCGGAGTAATCAGATCATGCAGACAAGAGAGCAATGGCGCGGTTTCCGCGGAACTCACTGGCTTTCCGATATCAACGTCAGAGACTTCATCCAGAACAACTACACCGCTTATGACGGGGACGAGTCCTTCCTTGAAGGTCCTACCGATGCCACCTCCAAGCTTTGGAATAAGTTGCAAGATTTGCAGAAACAGGAACGCGCCAAAAGCGGCGTGCTGGATATGGAAACTGAGGTAGTTTCCACTCTTACTGCGTACGGTGCCGGTTACCTTGACAAAGAACTTGAAAAAGTCGTCGGTTTACAGACTGACAAACCGTTAAAACGTGCTTTTATGCCTTTTGGCGGTATAAAGATGGCCGAAGAGGCTTGCCAAACTTACGGCTACACCCCCAATCCCAAATTCCACAAAATCTTTACTGAATACCATAAGACTCATAATCAGGGCGTATTCGATGCATATACTCCAGAAATACGTGCAGCCCGTAAAAATAAGATCATTACCGGCCTCCCAGATACTTACGGACGCGGTCGTATCGTAGGCGACTATCGCCGTGTAGCTTTGTACGGTATTGATTATCTTATTGCCATGAAGAAGGCCGATCTGGCAAATTGCGGTTGCGGTGCCATGACTGACGATATCATCCGTCAGCGTGAGGAGCTTGCCGATCAGATCCGAGCTTTAGGCGACATGAAGATCATGGCTCAGGCTTACGGTTTTGATATTTCCGCTCCTGCAAATAATGCCCGCGAAGCCGTACAGTGGTTGTATTTTGGTTATCTTGCCGCTATCAAGACCCAAAACGGTGCAGCCATGTCCGTAGGCCGCGTATCCACCTTCCTCGACATTTATATCGAACGTGATCTTAAAGAAGGCACCCTTACCGAGGCTGAAGCTCAGGAACTTATCGATCAGTTGGTCATGAAGTTCCGTATGGTTAAGTTTGCCCGCATCCCTTCATATAACCAGTTGTTCTCAGGTGATCCCGTGTGGGCTACCCTGGAGGTTGCAGGTTTGGGACAGGACGGACGTCACATGGTTACCAAGAACGACTTCCGTTTCCTGCACACTCTTGAGAATATGGGACCTTCTCCTGAGCCTAATCTTACCGTGTTGTATTCAAAGCGTCTTACCGATGCATTCCGTCGTTATGCCGCCCATATCAGCGTGGTTTCTTCTTCCATTCAGTATGAAAACGACGATGTGATGCGTCCTGTGTGGGGAGATGACTACTCAATCTGCTGTTGCGTATCTGCAACTCAAACCGGCAAAGAAATGCAGTTCTTCGGGGCACGCGCCAATCTTGCCAAGGCCATGTTGTATGCCATCAACGGCGGAGTGGACGAGAAGACTTTTGTTCAGGTAGGTCCGGCACTGCGTCCTATTACCTCAGAATATCTTGATTACAACGAACTGTTGGCCAAGTACGACGTGATGCTGGACTGGCTTGCAGGTCTTTATGTAAACGTATTAAACCTCATCCAGTACATGCACGATAAGTATTACTATGAGGCAGCCGAAATGGCTCTCATCGATACCGACGTGCGCCGTACTTTTGCTACCGGAATTGCCGGATTCTCCCACGTGGTGGACTCTTTATCCGCAGTAAAATATGCCAAGGTTAAAGTGATCAGAAACGAGCAGGGTGTTGCCGTTGACTTTGAAACCGAAGGTGATTTCCCCCGTTATGGCAATGACGATGATCGTGCCGATGAAATAGCAGTCAAACTCCTGCATACTTTCCTTACCAAGATCAAAAAGCACCATACCTATCGCAATTCAGAGCCTACTACCTCTATTCTTACCATTACCTCCAACGTGGTATACGGTAAGGCTACGGGATCTTTGCCTGACGGTCGCAAGGCCGGCGAGCCTCTCTCACCAGGTGCCAATCCTTCATACGGTGCAGAGCAGAACGGTCTTTTGGCTTCATTAAACTCGGTGGCCAAGCTTCCTTATGAATATGCCTTAGACGGTATCTCCAATACTCAGACCATCTCTCCTGATGCCTTGGGACATAATGTTTCCGAGCGTGCTGCCAATTTGGTCAATGTGCTTGACGGCTACTTCAGTCAGGGTGCCCATCACCTCAATGTCAACGTGTTCGGTACCGAAAAACTAATCGATGCTATGGAACATCCTGAGAAACCTGAGTATGCAAACTTCACCATCCGTGTTTCAGGTTATGCGGTGAAATTTATCGATCTTACTCGTGAGCAGCAGCTTGACGTGATCAAGAGAACCTGCCACAAGGAAATGTGATCTTAAAAGAGCAAGTGTAATTTAAGCCGGGGGATTAAAGTCTTCCGGCTTTCCTGTATGAAGATGAGGCAAAAATGCAGGGTAGAATTCATTCTTTTGAAACTTTCGGTTCTGTAGACGGTCCCGGCGTACGCTTTGTGATCTTTTTTCAAGGGTGCAGATTGCGCTGTCGTTATTGTCATAACCCCGATTCTTGGAAAGTTGACGCAGGTGAAGTTTATGAAGCTTCGGCCATTGTAAAAAAAGCTTTGCGTTACCAAGGTTACTGGGGAAAAGAAGGCGGGATCACCGTCTCAGGCGGAGAAGCTTTGTTACAACTTGATTTTTTAACCGAGCTTTTCCGTTTGTTTAAAGAGCAGGGAGTAAATACCTGCCTTGATACGGCAGCAGGTCCTTTTGATCCTAAAAGCGATGAGTACCTTGAGCGTTTTGATACGCTTATGCAATTTACTGATCTGGTTATGCTCGATATCAAGCATATCGATACGCATATGCATAAAAAGATCACCGGATTTGGCAACGAGAATATCTTAAGTTGTGCCAAGCATTTGGATGCAATCGGTAAGGATATGTGGATAAGACACGTATTGGTTCCGGGACTTACCGACGATGAGGCATCTTTAAGCAAATTAGGGGAGTTCGTACGAACATTATCCCGTGTAAAACGTTTTGAACTCCTGCCTTATCACAACTTCGGGATGTTTAAATGGCAGAAGCTTTCCATACCCTATACTTTAGACGGGGTAGTACCTCCTGACGAGGCGGCGCTTGAGAGAGCCAAAAAGCTCTGCGGCATTCTCTGAAGCTTTCTCACTAACGGTTGCGCACAGCCTGTACGTTTACCATGCCGTCTTTTTTATTAAGGGTATATCTTACGTATTTAGATCCTGCTCCCATGCCGTCTATAAGTTTGGCAGGATCTTTTTCATCTAATTTCAGCACTTCTATGATTTTGGATACGGTTTTCTCGTCGGTAGTGTTTTCGCAGGCTTTGAAAAAAGCACGCAAAAGCTCCGTATCATCATGACTTAATCCTTGATCAAAATTTGCTTCAAAGTTTAAAGCGGAGATTTCGCCGTCTTCTAAAAAAGCAAAAATTTTTCCACCGGTTGCAGAAGACGAGAGCGTAAAGCCGTCCTTAGTCTGCTCATTTACCACGAGACCGTCTTTAAAAGCGGCACTCAATACCTGGGAAAAATTTTTTTGTGATGCAAAAACATCGTCTATTTCTTTGACAACTCTGATTTTTTGCGCCTGATGATCTTCGTAGAAGGAAAAACCTGCGGAGATGAAATAATAACAGGCGGCGGCTAAAGCCAGCAGCCTCAGATTTTTTCGAAGCTGATGGCGTTTTTGTATTTCTTCGGGGGTGTATTCCTTTTGAGGCATGGCAGATCCTTATTTGGCTTTTGTAATTAACAGTTAGGACTTATAAACATGATCACCGAGCGTGCCTTTACTCTGATGATGTCACCCGGGTTTGAGCGCTGACAGTTGGCAGAAAACACCGAAGGAATTTCCTGTGCAGGCGACTGCGTGTCGACTATGCGAAACCAGCTGTTTTTTACACCTGCAGGAGACGGAGGAAGCTCAATGACCAGATCATTCCACCAGGCATTTATAAAGAAGTAAATGTAGTACCCAGAAGGCTGGGAATACATCAGCATACCCACCGAATGAGATTGGGAGGACCAGTCAGGCTGAAAGGGTTTTACTCCGTGCCATTGCAATGAAGAAGATCTTAAAACGCGGTTTAGCATTTGCGTGCCGTGTGATGCATAACGAGACTGACCTGCAAGTGACATGCGGCGCATGCGTACTGCCGCTTTGGTGAAGGTCAGCATTTCCTTGCACCGGGGATCTTTTAGCGCATCCCAGTTGAAATAGCTAAGTTCGTTATCCTGACAATAGGCGTTGTTATTGCCTTTTTGGGTGCGCAACACTTCATCTCCCATGAGAATCATCGGTACTCCGAAGGACATCAGGGTGAGGAACATGAAGTTTTTGCATTGTCTTAATCTTATTGCATTGATCTCATCATCGGCAGTCTCTCCTTCGACTCCGTAATTGGCCGAGCAGTTTGAATTGCTGCCGTCCATGGAATTTTCACCGTTGGCTTCATTGCGTTTTTGGGTATAAGTAACGAGATCCCACAGCGTAAATCCGTCGTGACAGGTGATGAAGTTGAGGCTTTTTTGGGAATCGACCTTGTGTTCGTTGTAGATGTCAGGAGAGCCCAAAAGACGGTTTACAAAATTGTTTACAAGGCCGCAGTCACCGCGCATGAAACATCTTACGTCGTCACGGAAGCGACCGTTCCATTCACGCCATCTGGATCCTGCTATTTTTCCAAGAGCATACAGTCCGCCGGCGTCCCAAGGCTCTGCAATAAGTTTGGTATCGGCCAAGTGGTGATTGGTATCGATATCCAAGAGCGTAGGACTGTGCACAAGAGGGGTACCGTTTTGATCGCGCGACAAAATTGCGGCCAAATCAAAGCGGAAGCCGTCGACATGCATTTTATCTTTCCAAAAGGTCAGCGAATCTAAAATCAGTGCGCGTACTACCGGGGAGTTGCCGTTAAAAGTGTTTCCGCAACCTGTGTAATTGGTAAAACGATGTTTGTCATCGAGTATGTAATATCCGTCTGTATCAAAACCCTTAAAACAGTAGCAGGGGCCGTGAGCATCACCTTCTGAAGTATGGTTGTAAACCACATCCAGGATCACCTCTATGTTATTTCTATGCAGGGCGCGAACCATGTCGCGAAATTCGTTTAAGGGACCGTACAGACTCTTATCTGAAGAATACTGCTCATGAGGGGCGAAGAAACTTACGGGTGAATACCCCCAGTAATTAGGGTGCCCAGGTTTGGCATCCTGATCGTCAAATTGGTATACCGGCAGCATTTCAACTGCCGTTACTCCAAGCTCCACCAAATAGGGAATTTTTTGAATAAGCCCTCGGTAAGTGCCGCGGATATTTTTATCTAATCCTGAAGTGGTTGAGGCGGTAAAACCTTTGACGTGCATTTCGTAGATCACGCTTTTGCGCATGCTGATCCCAGGACGTATATCGACTCCCCAGTCATAGTCGTCGATGTCGATTACCGCACTTTTAGCACAAGTACTTAAATTTTCCCTGACGTCGCTTGTCTGGTAACGTTTATAGTGTTTGGGGTAAACAACCCGCTTGGAGTAGGGATCTATGAGTACCGCGCCTGGTACT
>CALBLB010000277.1 GCA_937896115.1 uncultured Succinatimonas sp. | reverse complement strand
CGGTAATACTTGACCTAAAATTCTGAGTCCTTCGGATTTTAGTTCACGACACACGGCTACGGTAAATTCAGCACCGGCTGAATATACCGCACCTATCTCAGGACATTTGTCCAAGACTCTGGAAACGATTTGTCCGTATGCTCCTGACACGCTCTCTAAGATCTCGGCTTCCGTGTGGCCGGTGATTTGATTAGGATCATCAAAATCGGCTTTTTCCGTTTCCCGAATGTTCATACTGTCTGAGACGGCAAAAGCCATGGGGTAGTCATAAATTTTGGTGGTAATTTCATCTATTACGCGATTGATTTCGGCTACCCTTCGTTGCTCGTCTGATAAAAGTTCAGTTCTTGAGACATTGATGATCAAAGCTTTTTCTTCAAGCCTTACCATCTCCATTTGGGCTGCAGCCAAAGGATTGCTCAAGCCTACTATACCCAGAATTTTCCCGGCGCGCGTGCGGTTGTCATTTTGCGAACGCATGACCTTGCGTGCCAAGGTGGCGGTGAAAGCCCCGGGATCTACGGCTAAAAATTTGATCCCTGAGGCGATCACGGCATCGGCTATCATGTTGATCTCTTCTTGTGAGGTGCAATCCATCACAATGGCACGCACTCCGTCTTGAGCCAAAGCGGCAATCCTTGAGGCAAGGTAGGCAGTTCCTTTTATATATTCTTTTAAATGGATGGCCTGAGTTTTATACCCGAATTTTTCTGAAAACAGATCGGCTACCCTGCCGCTTCTTGCAGGCTCAAGATCATCAAGACTGGCCAAAGATTTTTGCAGAGGTTTGCCGTCTATCATCATATAGCCGCCGACATTAGTGCGTTTTAAAGCAGGAAAGGCGGGAACTACAATGGCTACGCGATCCTGATCTCCGAGTGCATCCAAAAGAGCCTGTGTTTCGGCACAGGTATTGCCGCGCATGGCAGGATCGATCCTCTTGGCATAAACTTTAACTTCCGGAGATTTTAAGAGTCTGGCTGCATAAAAGACCATTTGATAACTCTGATCGGGAGTAAGTCGCCGGCTGTTGGTTGAATAGACTAGACAGTCAAACTTTCTGCATCTTTCATCTTTTAGTCCTGCAGTGCTCATCAGTGAGCATACGGTACAGCTGTTTTTTTGCAAAAGTGCGCCGACAGAAGCACCGCCGGTGATTTCATCGGAGATTACAACGCATTGTGACATGTGATTTCCTATACTTCCAATTTTGATCAGCCCAAAGTCGAGATCTTGGCTCTGAGCCTTAAGATGCTGGAGGGTACTACCGAGAGCTCGTCTATGCCAAGTTGCACGAGTTTGGCCACGAAATGCTCCTCAGAAGCCATTTCTCCGCATACTCCTACCCAAATTCCTGCTGCATGGGCGTTTTTTACGGTCATTTCAATGAGCCTTAATACCGCATGATGCAAGGGATTGACAAAAGAATTGAGATCGGCGTTTTGTCTGTCGCATGCCAGAGTAAATTGGGTGAGATCATTTGTTCCTATGCTGAAAAAATCCACCAAAGGTGCAAGCTCGTCGCTTATAAGTGCCGCTGCCGGAGTTTCCACCATGATCCCAAGTTCAATGTTGTCGTTGTAACTTTGACCGCAGGCAGTGAGATCCTGTTTGACCTCATCTAAGATAGCCTTGCTTTTTTTTATTTCGTCAACGGATGAGATCATAGGAAGCATGATGCCGAGATTGCCGTGTACCGAAGCTCTTAGCAAAGCTCTTAACTGGGTTTTGAAAAGTTTGGGATTGTTAAGACACAACCTGATGGCTCTCATGCCCATAGCAGGGTTGCTCTCTGGTTTTAGCATAAAATAATCGGCGGTTTTGTCGGCACCTATGTCCAAAGTACGGATGATCACTTTACGTTTTCCCATCTCTTTTAACACTTTTGAATAGATGTCGTATTGTTCGTCTTCTGTTGGGAAATCCTGACTTTGCAAATAGATGTATTCACTGCGAAACAGACCTATGCCTTCTGAGTCGGCGGCTTTTACCAACTCTATATCGGCAATGGAGCCGGCGTTGGCGTAAAGTTTTATAGGATGACCGCTACGGGTGAAGGTAAGTTTTCCGCGAAAGAGCTCCAGATGGGCGCGCTGGGCGTCGTCGGTACGCTTGCGCTCTGAGTATTCGTGAATGGTAGCCTGATCAGGATCTATGAAAACAAAACCGGTACGTCCGTCGATGACGGCGTAATGTCCTTCGTATTTTTCCAGTAATTTGTCTTCGCCAAGGCAAATTACTGCAGGCATGGCCAAGGTACGCGCAAAGATCACGGTGTGCGAACGGGTGGAGCCTCCCGAGGTGAGTATGCCCGAAACTTTCTGCGGATCAAGCTGTACGGTTTCAGAAGGGGCCAGATCGTCGGTTGCGACGATCACGGGATCGTTTCCGTAATCAAGTGCAATGGTGCGGTGTTTGATCTGTCCTGAATGCATCATCAGGATCTCGTTGATGCGTCTTGAAATGTCGACTACATCGGCTGCGCGTCCTTGCATATAGTCGTTGCCTACCATGGATTTGAACTGTTGTTCAAAACGGTGTCCTACGGTATCTACCGCGTATTCGGCATTGACTTTTTCTTCTTTGATGAGTTTGCGTATGGAATTTACATAATCGGGATCTTCTAGCATCATTTGGTGGATCTGAAAAACCACTGCGTTTTGTTCGCCCAGTTTTTCAAGTGACACCTCATAAAGAGTACCCAATTGGGAAATGGCATGGACGCGTGCTTTTTCAAAACGTTCAAGTTCTGCTTCTGGATTGTCTACCAACTTTTTGACAGGGCAAGACGGCGCTCTCTTTAAAAAACTGATGCGACCAAATGCAATGCCTTGGCTGGCCGGAGTTCCCCTCAATACGGTGTTTTCTTTGAGCAAGATGTAATTTCCTTTGTGGAAAACTTGTGAGATTGAATACTCTGTTAATGTTGATATTAGCACGTAGTAGCCAAGGCAACTTAGTTCAGGCGGGCAAAAGCTGGGTTCATAAGTGTTAAAATACGGCAACTTTGAGAATAATCAGACTGCGGGACATGTAAATAACGATGTGTCGCGGTGAACTTCATACGGAAAGATCATGCAAGTTAAAACTAGATTTGCGCCGTCCCCCACCGGCTTTTTACATGTGGGCGGAGCCAGAACCGCATTGTTTTCATGGCTGTATGCCCGTCATTGCGGCGGTCGTTTCGTATTACGCATCGAAGATACCGATCGCGAACGTTCCACGCAACCTGCCATAGATGCCATTATCGAATCGATGAAGTGGCTCAATTTGAATTGGGATGAAGGTCCTTTTTATCAGACCAAACGTTTTGACCGTTACAAGGAAGTCATCGACAAGCTTTTGCAAGAAGGCAAAGCCTATAAATGCTACTGTTCAAAAGAGCGTCTTGAAAAACTGCGTGCCGATCAAATGGCTCACGGATTGAAACCGCGTTACGACGGTCATTGCCGTTGCGATCACGAAGAACATTCTCCTGATGAACCTTACGTCATACGTTTTAGAAATCCTGACGACGGCATTGTGGCTTTTGATGACGTGGTAAAAGGACATGTGGAATTCCACAACAGCGAGTTGGATGATTTTATCATTCAGCGCTCTGACGGAACTCCTACTTATAATTTCTGTGTGGTGGTTGATGATTGGGATATGGGGATCACTCACGTGATCCGCGGCGACGATCATGTTAACAATACTCCGCGTCAGATCAATCTCTATAAAGCTTTGGGAGCCCCGATCCCGGTATTCGTGCATCTTTCCATGATTTTGGGTGAGGACGGCAAGAAGCTTTCCAAACGCGAAGGTGCCGTCAACGTCATGAAATATCGCGAAGCAGGTTATCTGCCCGATGCGTTGGTAAACTATCTGGTACGTTTAGGCTGGAGTCACGGCGATCAGGAAATTTTCAGCCGTGAGGAAATGATCTCTTTGTTCTCGCTTGAGGCAATCACCAAGAGTGCTTCAGGATTTAACAATAAGAAACTCGACTGGCTCAATGCCCATTATATGAAGAGCCTGCCTGCTGAAGAGGTCGGAGCCGAGCTTGAGTGGCATCTAAAACGTCTTGGTCTTGAGGATCTGAGTAACGGACCCAAACCTTGTGACGTGGTCAAGGCTTATGCCGAGCGTACTCATACTTTGAAGGAAATGGCAGAGAAAACTCTTTGTTATTACCGTGATTTTGACAGCTATGATCCTGCCGGCGTTAAAAAGTGGATAAAAGAAGGCTCAGTTGAGGTTTTGCAAGATGCCCATGAGACTTTGAGCAAACTTGAGTCTTGGGATGCCAAGAGCATAGACGAAGCCTTAGAAGATCTTGCCAAGAGACGTGAAATCGGCATGGGTAAGGTAGGTCAGCCTTTGCGCATAGCCATTACCGGAACTGCCATGTCTCCAGGCATCGGAGATACTCTGGTGTTGTGCGGACGTGAACGCAGTCTTGAGCGTATTGCCAAAGCTGCGGCTTTTTTCGGCGCTTAAAAGTCAGTCTTGAATGATTTTAAGGAGCAGGCAGGGATAACCTGCCTGTTTTGATTATGAAGAAATCTTTATTAGTGTTTGCAGCTCTGATCTTGTCAGGATGCAACGGTTACGCTTTTCACACCAATCTTGATCCGGCAAATTTCAAAGAATATTACAAACCTTCGGGAGTAACAGAGGTTACCGATGAAGATCTTGAAGGAAAACCCTATAAAAACAAGGGTATGGTGACAGGACTTTCTTGTCAGGCAAAAGAAAGCGAGCATGTGGCTACGGCAGCTGAAGCCCGTACTCAGGCCAAGATCAAGGCTGTTGACTTAAACGCCAATGCCATACGTTTTAAACAGTGTGTAAGACTTGAAAATACGCCTGCGTGCATCGTGTCCTACTCCTGCTATGCCGATGCGTTGATCATCGAAGACCAGTAAGACTATGCCGACGTTAGAAACAAAAGATGAAGATCACCTGGTCGCAGGTATGGAAACCATAGGGTATATCAATACGCCTTATGACGAAAAATTTGCCGTTCCGCGTCAGCCGGGATTAGCTCCTCATGCTGTTTCAACGATCTTTTTTTATCCTCCTTACGATGATCCTCTGGCTTTTGAAGGTTTGGAAGGTTTTAGCCACATCCATGTGATCTTTTTATTTGACCGGATCAAAAAAACGGAGTTTTCCGCAAGGGTCAGACCGCCAAGACTCGGAGGAAATCGCCGGATCGGGGTGTTTGCCAGCCGTTCGCCTTTTCGCCCTTCAAGAATAGGGTTGTCGGTGATGAAACTTGAAAAAATCGGAAAGAACTCTCACGGAGGAGTATTTTTAGTAGTTTCCGGTGCGGATCTTACCAACCGTACTCCCATCGTCGATATCAAGCCTTATGTGCCGTTTGTAGATGCCGTTCCCGATGCCAAGGGAGGTTTTGCCGATCAGGCTCCCAAATTGCATGAAGTGTGTTTTTCAAAAAAAGCGCTTGATGACTTAAATGATCTTAACTTTGGTGAAATTGCGGCCATAAAAGAGACGTTGGCTCAGGATCCTCGTCCTGCGTATAAAAACCGCGGTGAGGATGACAAAGTTTACGGTTTTGGCATGTATCGTCATGAAATACGTTTTAAGGTTTCTGCAGGTACCATCCTGGTTGAAAGCGGTGAACGGGTAACGGACCTATAGGATTGAATATGGATGCTCGCTATACCCATGTAATTTTGGATTTGGACGGCACGGTATATGACAGCAATACGCTTAACATGAGTGCGCTTTCTGAAGTTTTGCGTGATGATTTTAATTTGCATGTAACTACAGAAGCTTTATTACCGTTTTGCGGTGTCAGCACGGCCGTAACCTTTGAAAAATTGGGAATTGACCCCGGTCTTCAAGAAAAAATACGCAAGGCTTGGTATAAACGTATTGCCGTAAAGTTAAAAGGTGATCTAAGAAAATTCGACGGCATGATAAGCGTGTTGTCGAATTTGAAAAAATCCGGAATAAAGCTTGGGATAGTGACGTCACGTGAGCATGCCGCCGTCGAATATTTAGGCAACAACGGTGATCCTTTTCCCCAAGAATTAAGAGAATTTTTTGAAGTTTTCGTGTGCGTCGATGATGTTAAACACGGAAAGCCTGCTCCTGACATGATAGAACGTTGCCTTTATCTTATGCATGCTGATGCCAAGACTGCTTTGTATATAGGAGATACCGCGCAGGATCTCGAATGTGCGCAGGCTGCAGGAGTTGATTTTGCCCTGGCTATGTGGGGGTATTGCGGATGTGAGCATTTAAATCCTCAATGGTTCCTTACCACCCCTTATGAGATCTTAAATGCGGTTTTTTCTAAACAGAACGAGCAGGAGCAATGGTTACGCTGGGCCAGAGAAATTCAGGCAATCGGGCAAATAGGTCTTGCATACACTAAAAACATCTTTGATGAGGAACGTTTTGTCAGACTGCGAGAAATCGCCTGCGAGATGGTGGCACTTAAGACCGAGGTTTCAAAAGAACGGGTACGCGAAGCCTTTGCTTTGGATAAAGGTTATGCCTGTCCCAAGGTCGACACGCGAGCGGCAGTTTTCAATGCCGCAGGCGAGATCCTGATGGTAAAAGAAAAAATGTCGGGACTTTGGAATGTACCCGGCGGTTGGTGTGATGAAGGCGAAAGTGCCGTGTCCAATGTGTTAAAAGAATTGCGAGAGGAAGCCTGTATGAATGCTGCTCCCGTAAAACTCGTAGCGGTTTTGGACAGAAATCGTCACAATACTCCGCGTTTTCCTTTCGGGGTAGTAAAAATATTCATAGAATGCAGGGTATTGTCCCAAAACTTCAGTCCTACCGACGAAACTTCAGAGTACCGTTATTTTTCCCGCGAAGCTTTGCCGCTTCAAGAATTGAGACTTGATACCAACACCAAAGAGCAACTTGATTTGTGTTTTGAAGCTCACCAGCACACTATCTGGCAGACTGTAATAGAGTAGGAAAAAAATATCTATGGAAGAAGCATGGAATTGTTGTGTCGATTTGCATACACATACTTTGGTCACTCAACATGCCTACAGCACTCTTGGTGAATATATTGCCTATGCTAAAACTCACGGTATAGCAATGTTTGCAACAACCGATCACGGTCCTGGGATTTTTGACAAGGTATTACCTCAGCATTTTGGCAATCTTAAAGTGGTGCCGCGCCTTCCTGAAGGGGTGGCCGTATTACGCGGAATTGAGGCCAATTTTTTTAAAGACGGTTCTTTGGGAATAGAGTCTCGCTATTTAAAAAAGCTTGATATAGTACTGGCAGGTTTTCATCCTAATCTTGAGCCCTCAAATGCCGATGAGCACACCGGCATAGTCATGCAGGCCATAAAGTCAGGTTTAGTCGACGTGATCACTCATCCAGGCAATCCTAAGTATCCTGTAGATTATGAAGCGGTACTTGAATGCGCCAAAGCATATAACGTGGCAGTTGAGATAAATTCTTCGTCTTCAATCAACACTCGTTACGGAAGTTTTGATAATTGTGTAAAAATTGCCAAACTTATCAAAAAGATAGGTAATAAAGTTTCACTCGGAACCGACGCTCATATAGTGTATTACATGGGTAATTTTGAAGAAGCGTTTAAGGTGATGCGTGAGGCTGAATTGGATTTTTCACAAGTTATCAATCAAAGTCCGCTTAAGGTTCTCGATTTCTTAGAAAGCCGCGGTCATCCTCGCATTGAATCGATACGGGATTTCTTTGAAAACAGAGTCTAGGACTTTAACGCTAAACTCTGGGAGGTGAAATTTAAGCAAGTTCAATCCTTTAAATGATCCTTGCTATACCAAATATTGTCACCTGTTTTTGTCATGGTGTACACGGCTTCGCACACTTCGACGGTAGCTCTTCCTGCAAAGCCGTCGGCGCACAGCGTTTCGCGTCCTGCCACTGCGGCAAGAAAATTGGCAATGCTTTGCTGATGAAAAAAGATCATTTTGTCATCAAGCAAGGTGAAAAAAGTTGCGTCCTGCTCTTGCAATCTTTCAAGCGCAGTGGTGTCGACAGTCCACAGATCGCAAAGCGGAGGCTCTTCAATTTCGGAAACACCTGCTATGAACATGGAACCTCCGTCGGTTTTTACTCCGGCACTTTTCCCGTTTGATCCGAAAATATGGACGCGTCCGTAGAGCGCGGGATTTTGGCTGTTGCTGGCCAAAAGCGTGGCCATGCCGCCTCCTTGGTAACGGATCACCGCACAGGCGCTGTCTTCAACTTCGATGAAAGGATGAGTGTAATTTTCAAAATGTCCCTGAATGCTTTCTATTTTCCCCATATACCAGTTAAGCAGATCTATCTGATGTGAGGCCTGTGAAACCAATACTCCGCCGCCTTCGCCTTTCCAGCTTCCCCGCCACGGATCAGAGAGGTAATACTCTTTTGATCTGTATCCTAGCATTACCGCTTCTCCCAAGATGGGATGTCCCAGCTTTCCTGAATCGATGGCTTTTCGTATGCGCATGCAGGGTTGGTAGAATCTGCGTTGTACCAAGGTTCCGAGCAATACCCTGTTTCGTTCGGCAGCCTTGATCATTTCATCGCACTCGGCTACGGAGACTGCCAGAGGTTTTTCTACCAAAACGTGACAATGCTCGTTAAGACAGGCTATGGCCAGTTTTGCGTGAGTAGGGTGGGGAGTGCAAATGGTGACGGCATCAAGATGTTCCGTGCGTACCATTTCCGTTGCAGACAGGTAACCTGAGATCCCGTAGCGTTTAGTAAAACTTCGGAGCTTTTCCTCGCTACGATTGCAGGCAGATACCAAACGGCATCCGGGAATTTTTAAAAGGGCCTTGGCATGAAAATAGGCTATTTTCCCGCAACCTATGATCCCAACTTTAAGTTCTGTCATGATCTGATCCTTAAAAAAACGGCCGTACTCAAAAGTCCGGCCTGATTTTTATTTAAAACGAGAGTTTTTACTTTTCATCGTTGTTTTTGAACCATTTGTCGTAGATCTGTTGGTAGGTTCCGTCTTCTTTGATCTTGTCAAAACCGCGATTTACCAACTCTTGCAGTTCGGTGTTGTTTTTGTTCATTACAATACCGTAGGACTCTGCACTGATGTAGCCGTCAAGCAGGATCACGTCATCAGGTTTTGCCGTAGCCATATAGTAGGCATGTACGGGACGATCATTGATGATGGCATCACACCCGCCTTTGCGCAGTTCCAGATAAGTTTCGGAAGCTGAATTGAACTGAGTTACCTGAGCGTCTTTGATCTTTTCAGAATACATGGCTCCTGAAGTGCCGATCTGCCCGCAGAGTTTGCGCCCCTGCAGATCGTTTACACCTTTGATTTCATTCTTTAATGCGCTTCTTATGACTATACCAAGACCTGCATCTATGTAAGGAGCGGAAAAGGCGACGCGTTTTCTGCGCTCGTCAGTGATGGTAAAAGCAGAAATGCCTACATCCAATGAGCCGGTAAGAATGGCGGGGATCAGTCCGTCAAAAGGCATGGTGGAGATTTCGGTTTTAAATCCTGAGGCATCGGCTATGGCATTGATGAGATCGATGTCAAAACCGGTAAGGGTCTTGGTTTTCTCATCCATGAATTCAAAAGGAGCGAAAGAAGGTTCGGTACCGACACGCACTACAAGATCGCCGGCAAAACTTTGAGTTGAAGAAAAAGCCAGTACTGTAAGCACAGATGCCAGCATAGTCTTTTTTAAAGAAGCATTATGCATAAATATTCCGTTTAAATTTTTAAATCTTTTTGCTAACTGATAATATACAAGATAATTTGTCTTTAGAATGCATGATCCTGTTAAGCCTGCTTAAGTTTTTTTATGATCCATCATTTTCTCTATCATCTTTTAAGAGATGCATCATTGGTGCGCTTTAATTTAAGGTCGGCAAAAGACCTGCGGTTATCCCTTAAAGCTCAATTTGAAGATTTGACTTTACAGACTGCCGATGAAGATGATTTTTCCCATTGCATGGAACTTTTGCAAAATTGCGGAATTTATGCAGTTCCCTGGTTGCAAAAAGTTTTTAAAAGACGCATGAATCAATTGTGCAGCGTGGCCAAGGATACCAAAGGACGGATAGTAGCCTGTGATTTTTATATGTTTGAACCGTCCGAGCAACAGGAAGATTTGATTCACGGGATCTATTTGGCCGTAGCGGCTGAATACAGAGACAGGGGACTTGGCAGTGCACTCAGGCGTTTTTCACTTGATTGCTATGATCAGGGAAAACTGCACGGAGTGTCTACTTTGGTTCCTTTTGGTGATGTAAAAGCTTTGCGCTGTGCACAACACTGCGGCTTTGCCATTACCAAAAGTTCGGCAAAACCGCCTGCTTATTATTTGTTTAAGGATTTGAATTATAAAAAGTGAAACAGGCCGTCATTGACGGCCTGCATAACGCTGTTGTTACTTGGCAACTTTTTTGAATTTTAAGCGGTGAGGCATGGCCTCTTCGCCTAAATTCTCACGTTTCCATTTTTCGTATTCGGTATAGTTGCCTTCAAAGAAGGTAACTTTTCCTTCGTCACCGTAGTCAAGAATGTGGGTGGCAATGCGATCAAGGAACCAGCGATCGTGAGAGATCACCATGGCGCTGCCTGGGAATTCGGTCAAGGCGTTTTCCAAAGCGCGTAAGGTTTCCACATCCAAATCGTTGGTAGGTTCGTCCAGAAGCAACAGGTTTCCGCCGACTTGCAACAGCTTGGCCAATTGCAGACGGCCGCGTTCTCCTCCTGAGAGATCCCCGACCCGCTTTTGTTGATCAGATCCTTTGAAATTGAAGCGTCCTATGTAGGAGCGTGCCGGGATCTCATAGTTACCGATCTTGAGTATGTCACGACCTTCGGAGATTTCATCGAACACGGTATTCTCAGGCTTCATCTTGTCACGGAACTGTTCGACATAGGCGGTAACTACGGTATCACCCAGAGTTACCGAACCTGAATCTGGTTGTTCCATGCCGGTGATCATGCGAAACAGTGTGGATTTTCCTGCTCCGTTAGGACCGATGATGCCGACGATGGCACCTTGAGGTACGCTAAAGGAAAGATCGTCGATGAGCACTTGTCCGTCATAAGCTTTGGAAAGATTTTTAACTTCGACGACTTTCTCTCCCAAACGCGGCCCGGGCGGAATATAGAGTTCGTTGGTTTCGTTACGGCGTTGGTAATCCACGGAAGACAATTCTTCAAAGCGCTGCATACGGGCTTTGGATTTGGCCTGACGTCCTTTGGCTCCCTGACGTACCCAGTCAAGTTCGCGTTCAATCGATTTGCGACGTGCAGATTCAGTACTTTCCTCAATCTTGAGACGTTGATCTTTTTGATCAAGCCAGCTTGAATAGTTACCCTGCCAAGGAATTCCTTCACCGCGATCAAGTTCCAGGATCCAGCCTGCCACATTGTCCAGGAAATAACGATCGTGAGTAACTGCAACTACAGTACCCGGATACTGGTGTAAGAATTGTTCGAGCCAATCGATGGATTCTGCGTCAAGATGGTTAGTGGGTTCGTCTAAAAGCAACATGTCGGGCTTTTCAAGCAACAGGCGGCACAAAGCCACTCGGCGTCTTTCACCGCCTGACAGGACTTTGATCTTGCGATCGTAAGGCGGCAAACGCAAAGCATCGGCTGCTTTATCGATTTGAGGTTCAAGATTATGTCCGTCTTTTGCCTGAATCAGAGCTTCGAGCACGGCCTGTTCTTTTGCCAGTGCATCGAAATCGGCATTTTCGTCGGCATATTCGTTGTAAACTTCATCAAGTCTTGCCAAGGCTTTGATCACGTCGTCAAAAGCTTCTTCGACGGTTTCACGTACGGTTTTTTCAGGATCCAATACCGGCTCCTGCGGAAGATAACCTATACGTATCCCAGGTTGCGGTCTTGCTTCGCCTTCATAATCCTTGTCAACACCTGCCATGATCTTGATCAAGGTGGATTTGCCTGCGCCGTTCAATCCCAGTACACCTATCTTGGCGCCGGGGAAGAAAGACAGAGAGATATCCTTAAGGATTTGACGTTTGGGCGGAACGATCTTTCCAACCCTGTTCATGGTGTAAATAAACTGAGCCATGTCTTAAAAAAAGTAATCCCTCGCTGTTTTGGTTTAATCAGTGAGGGAATTGTATCAGCGGGATGAAAATAAAGCTAATGCGCACGTCACACAAAGTGTCAGCCGTTATTGAGGATCTGCAAAGCTATTTCAGGACGTGTGTTGGCTTGAGTAAGAATAGAGGTTGCCCCTTGTTGCAAGATCTGCTGGGTAGTCATCTCGGTAACTTCTTCGGCGTAGTCAGTGTCACGAATGCGGGATCTGGCATCACTTACGTTGCTGGAAATGTTTTGTTGATTTCTGATGGTGGATTCAAGACGATTTTCCACGGCACCTAATTCTGCACGTTTGAAATCTACGGCGTTTAAAACCTGATCGATTCCTCCCAATACCGCCTGTGCTCCTGAATAGGTGCTGATGTCTATACCTTTGCCGTTTTGATCGTATGAGAATATATCGACGAATTTATAGCTGTGATCTACACCTTCATCATCGGTTACGGTAAATTCAGCAGTACTGCCGCTGCCGCCTGTTGCATATTCCCCGGCTAGTTTTGCCAAAGCACCTGTCTGAAAGCCGCAGCGCAGATCTATCTTTATAACCGAGTTGGGATCGGGGGAAATTTGAAAACGTGCTACGGAAGCCGCTCCGCTTAAGATTTCCTCACCTGCAAAAGTAGTACGGTTGGCAATACGGCAAATTTCTTCGTTGAGTTCGTCAACTTCCTGTTGCAGTGAATTGCGATCTTCTGATGAATTGGTACCGTTGGCAGATTGCAGTGCCAAAGTACGAATGGTCTGCAACATGTTTGAGATTTCGTCGATGGCGCCTTCTGCAGTTTGAGCATAGGAAATGCCGTTTTGTGCTATGCGATTGGTTTCATCAAGAGCATTGATCTCTCTGGTGAAGCGATCCGAAGTCTGCATGCCGGCAGGATCATCTTTGGCTGTATTGATGCGTAAGCCGGTGGAAATGCGCTGATAGCTGGTATCAAGCTTGGCAGTACTGCGTTGTAGTGAATACTGAGATTGCAAAGCTGACAAATTGGTATGCAGAAAAAGCGACATATAACTCTCCTGTCGCGGTATTTTTTTGCCGCGGCGTCCTTATACGGAAAGTTATGAAAAAATCATGCCAATTAAAATTATTTTTATGAAGACAAAAGCGGGACTGTCAAAGTTATTGGTAAAAAAGATACCGTTGCATGATGAAGAAAATTGCAGACGGTACGGAGAATTTTTTGATGATGCGCAAATGAAGCTTATCAGCTGTGCAACAGCTCAAGTTGCGTTTCTATAAGAGCTGAAACCGAACTCAGTTCTTCTTTGATGCGGGCAAGTCCTTTGTTTCCAGAGTCAGTCAGTGAGCTTATTTGGGATGCGGCCTGAAGTATGCCGTTGGTATGTTCGGCCTGAGTATTGCAGAAGTTGGCAATTTGTTCGTTGAGATCTGAAATGGTGGCAAAAGTTCCCATGATCTCTTCTATAGATGAATTGGCTCGCGAACTTTGATCTACTGAATTTTTCATTTCTCCTTCGCACAAAGCCATGACTTTGACGGTATTGTCCACGGCGCTCATAAGTCTTTCTACCGTAGCCGTGACCTGCCCTGCCTGTACGGCCGTCTGTTTGGCCAGTTCGCGTACTTCATCGGCTACTACGGCAAAGCCGCGGCCGGATTCTCCAGAA
>CALBLB010000276.1 GCA_937896115.1 uncultured Succinatimonas sp. | reverse complement strand
GTCTTACGACAACGAGATGGCATTATAGACATTTATTTTTCCATGTCAACATTTTTTTTTATTTTTTTCTCCACTACCTTCTCTATCCTCCTCCCTCTCCCTTCTCTCCCCCTGTCTGCCTTCTAGCTACAGCTCACTGCCGGCTTTGACATTTTTCCAATACAACGCAGCTTCAGCCCCGGGAGTTCTTAAAATCTCAGGAGGCAAATAACTTGGATGATATTTTGCCTTTATGTACCTAAGTTCCGGACTGTCTACCCCCTGAATCAAATCAGCCAAATAATTACCAAGTATCGACGCACGGGTAACTCCTGAACCGTCAGAAGTCGTGCCTGCGTATATATTTGTTGCAATTTCACCAAACAGCGGCACGGTGTTGCCGGTAAAAGCGATCAATCCGCCGTACTCATACTCAAAAGGAACATGCGTCAATTTAGGGAAACGTTTTTCAAACGCATTGCGCAGTAAAGGTTTCGCTTTCTCAAAACGTTTTTCGGGAATATTCAATCTCGACGACGGAGCATAAGCTATATCAGTACGTACAAAAATACGTTTTTTAGAGGTAAAACGCACCGTTGCTCCGGCAGGGTGAGTAGCCACCACACCCCAAGATTTCACTCCTGCAAAATCTTTAAGTTCTTCCTCATTAAGCACCCTGGTCATGGCACCAAAGCTTTGAATAGCCGAAACATTACTTATATCACGTCCTGAAAAACCGAAATTTTTGATAAAAGCATTGACGGTAAGGATCACTTTTCGTGCTTTTACAATTTTTCCGTTTTTTAAGATCACAAAAGGACTTTCTCCTTCCTTGACCTCAATAATCGGGCATTCCTCAAAAATAGAAACATTGTCAGGAAGAGCCAAGGCCAATCCGCGGATCAACTCGGCAGGATTATCAAGAGCACAATCTTCGGTAAAAATTGCCTGAGTGTAAAAATCAGTGCCAAGACGTGATGAAAGTTCATCACCTTTTACCCAGCTGTAAGGGATCCCGACCTTGTCATAAGCCTTTGATAAGGCTTTTAAAGCTTCCTCGTTTCGTTTTTCCCTTACAGCGTGATACATGCCGTCCCAGGAAAAATCCAAATCAAGCTTTTTACTTTCTATGATGTCAGTGATACGTTTGGTGACGATCGCATTTAATCTGTTTAAAACCTTTTGATCTTCAAGAGTAAAACGATCAAATCCCACCAATGAAGTGGTGATCTGCGATATATGCAGGAACCCGGCATTGCGCCCCGAACTGAACGTACCTACTTTCAAGGCGTCAAATATTGCAATCTTGGCAGAAGGATCATTATGCGACAATCTGTACGCCGCCGTCACACCGCCGAAACCAGCTCCCACAATCACATAATCATACTCATCTTGCAATGACGACAAGTCTCTGAATTTTTCGTCTTTGTTGACAGCCGTCTCAAACCAAGGATTTACTCCTGTATCCTTAGGAAATGCAGTAATTTTGCCCATTTTTTTCTCCGCTGAAATTCTAAAGTTCTGATCCTGCTTTTACGTTTTTCCACCAAAGAGCTGCCTCTGCACCGGGAGTTCTCAAAATTTCAGGAGGTAAATAGCTAGGATGATATTTTTCCTTGATGTAATTGAGTTCTGGACTGTCCACTCCCTGAATTAAATCTGCCAGATAATTTCCTAAAATGGAAGCTCGTGTCACTCCGGTTCCGTCTGAAGTTGTTCCGGCATAAACATTTGCAGCAATCTCACCGAACAAAGGCACGGTATTCCCGGTAAACGCAATCAGCCCGCCGTACTCATATTCAAACGGAACATGCGTCAATTTGGGGAAACGTTTTTCAAAAGCATTGCGTAACAAAGGTTTAGCCTGTTCAAAACGTTTTTCCGGAATATTAAGCCTTGAAGAAGGTGCATAAGCTATATCAGTACGCACAAAAATGCGTTTTTTTGACGTAAAACGTACCGTAGCTCCGGCAGGATGCGTTGCCACAATTCCCCAAGATTTCACACCCTCAAAATCCTTCAATTCCTCGTCGTTAAGAACTCTGGTCATGGCTCCGAAGCTTTGGATAGCAGATACATTGGTGATCTCGCGGTTGCCAAACCCGAAATTTTTGATAAAAGCATTAACAGTCAGGATGATCTTTCCTGCTTTAATAGCACGACCGTCTTTTAACACTACGTAAGGAGTTTTTCCTTCTTTGACCTCGGCAACGGGAGTCTGCTCAAACAGCGATACATTTTCTGGTAATGCCAAAGCAAGACCGCGGATCAATTCAGCCGGGTTATCCAATGCACAATCTTCTGTAAAAATAGCCTGAGTATAAAAATCAGTACCCAGACGTTTTCTAAGTTCCTCTCCTTTTACCCAAGAATACTTTATTCCTGCCTCATCATATCCTGCAGCCAGCTCTTTTAACGCGCGTTCGTTACGTTTCTCCCTTACTGCGTGATACATGCCGTCCCAGGAAAAATCCAAATCAAGCTTTTTACTTTCTATGATGTCTGTAATGCGCTTGGTAACCACGGTATTAAGGTGGATCAACATTTTTTGATCATCAAGCGTAAAACGATCCGGACCGACCAAAGGCGTTGAAAGTTGCGATATATAAAGGAACCCCGCATTTCGACCTGAACTGAACGTACCGACCTTTAAGGCATCAAATAGGGCTATTTTGGCTTTGGGATCATTATGAGCCAAACGAAAAGCCGCACTTACACCGCCAAAACCGGCTCCGACGATCACATAATCGTATTCATCTTGCAACTTGGAAATATCGGTAAAACGACGATCCTTATTGGAAGCCGTCTCAAACCAAGGATTTACTCCTGTATCCTTGGGAAACACTGTAACTTTGCCCATGATGTTATACCCTAATCTTCGTATGCCGTTTCTGGCCTATAAGAAAGCTGACAAAACAATTGAACTTGTCCGTCAGGCTTTCCTGCTACAAAACATTCGATTTCAATCTGCGATAAAGTAAGAAATTTCTTTTATTGAGATTGTTTTGAGAACATTATAGACAAACTATATATCATAGTTAAATATATTTTATTTATTTATAACAAAAATCGGGATAACCAATGCTGTTAAGAGATGCCTTAGAAAGCGATTTACCTGCTATAACAAATATTTATAATTACGAAATTGCCAACAATACTGCAACATTTGATGAAAATGAGAAAACATTGCAAGAACGCAAAATTTGGTTTGAAGAACACCAAAAACGACCCTACCTGTTGCTTGTTGCCGAACTTCAAGGGAAAATTTCTGGTTACGCCTCGTTGTCAGCTTACGGATCTAAGGACGCTTTTTCCTGCACAGCCGAATTATCTGTTTACGTAGACAAAGAGGTGCGCGGACACGGGATCGGTGAACAATTGGTAAGAGAAGTGATCTCACGGGCCAAAACAAACGGCGGGCTGCATCTTATAATTTCACTGATCACCTCTTCAAACAAAGCCAGCATTGCTTTGCATAAAAAAACAGGTTTTAAATTTTGCGGTCGTATTGATGAAATTGCCCGAAAATTCGGGCAATTTCAAGGTGTAGATTTCTATACTCTTACTTTGTGATCAGTATTTGAACACTGGTACCGAGCCTACATGATATTTGACGATAATATCAGCTACTTCTTTGGTTTGATAAGCTTTTACTACTTCCTTGTACAAAGGATTGTCTTTATCTGCCTCTCTTGCGGCAATGATATTTATATAAGGATTATCAGGATCGACTTTGCCTACGCCGTCTGAAAAAATCGGATCTTTAATGGGATCTATACCGTTATCAACACAGTAATTGTTATTGATAACAGCTCCTGCCACATCCGGCAGCAAACTCGGAGTATTGCCTGCATCAACTTCATAGATCTTAATATGCTTAGGATTTGAAGTGATATCCCTTACCCCGGGAGTGTAGCCTGCCTCAGGATTTAGTTTAATCAGACCGGCAAGTTCCAAAACTTTAAGAGCACGCCCTCCGTTGGTAACATCATTGGGAATTGCAATGGTGTCACCGTCTTTTAATTCCTCCACTGATTTAATCTTTTTAGAGAATAAACCAAGAGGTGCGATCAAAGTATCCCCTATTCCTACATTGTGGAATCCTTTTTGTTCGTTTTCAGCTTTTAGGAAAGCCACATGCTGAAAAGCGTTCAAATCGATTTCCCCATCATTCAATGCTCTGTTTGGCAATGTATAGTCGGCAAATTTTACCAACGTAAGTTTTATCCCTTTGGATTCAAGTTGTTTTTGTAAATACTGCCACTCTTCGTTGTGTTCTCCGACCAGACCAACCTTAACTTCTTTAAGATCAGACTTAGTTGCAGTGTTAGCTGCAGCAGTTTGCTCCTGCGCTGCTTCTTTTCCGCAACCTGCAAGCAATACTGCTGCAGTTCCCAAAACCAACAAGGACGCTTTACCCAATAATTTCATTTTTTTCTCCGAAATAGTTTTTAAAACAAGCTGAAACAATCCATAACTTCAGTCTAGTGTGAAAGTTTTCTGATGAAATAGTTACCGACCGACTGAATTACCCATACACCGATTAAGATCACCAGTACTGTCACGTAGGTAACGTCCGTTTGTCCGCGCTGGTGACCGTAGCGTATTGCAAAGTCACCCAAACCGCCTCCGCCTATGGCACCGGCCATGGCCGTAAGGCCTATGAGACTGATGGAGGTTATCTGAGTTACTCTGATAATATTTGGAATACTTTCCTTAAGATATACACGGAAAATGATCCCTAAATTTGAAGATCCCATGCTTTTGGCAGCTTCCACCAGTCCTGAATCCACTCCGGCCAGAGCACTCTCAACCTGTCGTGAGAAAAAAGGGACCGTACCTACCACCAAAGGAACAAGCGCACCTGTGGTTCCGATAGCCGTACCGACGACAAAACGTGAAAGAGGGATCAAAGCGGCCAGCAAGATCACAAAGGGAATACTTCTAAATATATTCACCACTGCACTTAAAATTGCAAATATTCTGCGATTTTCCATGATGGCACCGGGTGCGGTAACGGTTAATACCGTACCGAAAAACAAACCGAATGCAAAAGCAATAACTCCTGAAACAATCAGCATGTACAAAGTCTGCACTACAGCAGTCCACAACTCATCCGGTTTATCCATTACATTTGGAATAACGGTATTTAAAAAATCAAGCATCTGCCAATACCTCCACCTTGACCTGTTTGGCTCTCAAATAATCAAGCGCCGCCTCAACATTTTCAGGTTCCCCTGAGAAAATCCCCACAGTTCCACCCAAGGGTGCTCCGTCCAGAAGCTCTATATCGGCAAAGAGAATATTCATGGTGATCATGTATTTATTAGAAACAGTGGATATTAAAGGCTCCGATACTCCTTGCCCCGTATAAGACAAACGTACAAATTTCTCTCCTGGGTGCAAATTCAGGATCTGCGGATATTTGGCAGCAATCACATCTGCCTTGGAAAGGCTTGAGGCAGCCTTGAGAAAGTTTCTGGTAACCTCGTTTTGAGGATTAGCAAAAACAGAGAAAACTTCCCCCTGCTCGACAATCCGTCCCCGTTCCATCACTGCCACACTGGTGCAGATATCTTTAATCACCGACAGCTGGTGGGTAATGATCACTATGGTTAAACCGAGTTTTTGGTTGAGTCTTTTAAGAAGTTGCAAAATTTCATGCGTCGTAGTGGGATCAAGAGCTGATGTGGCTTCATCGCAAAGCAAAACTTCAGGATCACAGGCCAACGCACGGGCAATTGCAACGCGTTGCTTTTGTCCGCCAGAAAGTTCCGAAGGATAATTCTCCAGTCGATCAGAAAGTTCGACCAATTGCAAAAGTTCCTTGGCTTTTTTTAGCTGTTCATCTCGTTTAATCCCGCGATATTGCAACGGATAAAGAACATTTTCCAACACGGTTCGTGACGGCATAAGATTGAAATGCTGAAAAATCATGCCGATTTTCGCACGCACTGCTCGCAACTGTCGTTCAGAAAGAGTAGTCAACTCAACACCGCCGACTTCAACACTGCCGCCGTCATCAGGTCTTTCCAAAAGGTTGATGCAGCGTACCAAAGTGGATTTTCCTGCTCCTGAAAATCCGATTACTCCAAAAATCTCTTTATCTTTGATGATGAGATCCGCCTTTTCAACTGCTTTAATTGCAGTTTGTCCTTTATAAAAGGTTTTACTGATATTCTTGAGCTTAATCATTTTATTCTCTGAAAAAAGCCTTATTAGTACGGCTACTGCTCGTTACAAGATCTTCTCTTAAAGAGTTTTTCCCTGAATGAATGTCACACAGTATATAGATAAAATACCTAATACACAACGTGTATTATTGTATTTTTTTATATCAATACAAGGCATTTGCTTCAAAAGGCAACAAAATGCCTATAGAACTTAATAAATTTTTATAATTATATTTAGATAAAAACTATTACTACACCTATCAAAAAGCCCTGATAAAAACATCAGGGCTTTTAAGACAAATCAACAAACGTGAAAGTATGATTGGTTCACAGACACCAAAAACACCTATGATTCGGTAACCAGCGGCAAATCTACGATAAATGTTGAACCTTTTCCTATTTCACTCTCAACCTTAATACTGCCACCCATAAGTTTTAACAATGATGCTACAACAGCCATTCCCAAACCAACTCCCTGTTTGACATTGCCTGCTTCTTTTGCAAAAGGTTCGAAGATATGTTTGACAAATTCCTCGCTCATTCCTCTGCCGGAGTCTTTACACACAAAGATATAACGACGCATACCGTCAGTCACAGCTTCACTGTCATACAATGACAATTTTATATTGCCTCCTGCCTGCGTATACTTCACGGCATTAGACGCCAGATTAGTCAGGATCTGTCTTAAGCGCTGTTGATCAGCAATTACCTTGTGAAACACTAATTTTTTAAGATCAAGTTCCAGCTTAATTCCCGATGCGGCAGCTTCAACCTTGTATTGTGATGCAACCTCTTGTGCCAAGATCTTGAGATCGCAAGGATCTTCTGCCAATACGACTCTGCCGCCGTTAAACTTATCCAAATCGACAACATCGTCAAGCACCTCAATCATATTCTTTCCCTTGAGACTGATAGATTCCAGTGCCTCCTTAAGACGAGGATCCAATTTTGGTAACTCTTTGACTCTGTTTGCAATTGCCATAACTGCAGCCAGTCCGCTGCCGACATTTTCACTTACCTTGGCAAGAAGTTTCGAAAAAGCCGCAGCAGAAGCATGAGCTGCTGATAAGGCAGTCATCGTAGCCTGAATACTGTCAAGATCTTTATTCACCCGTTTATCGACAAGTCTGATCACAAATACCGCTTTCAAGGAACCGTCTTCTGCTTTAAATTTAGTCAGTTGCAGACAAAACCAGTGACTGCAACTGTCTGACAGCAACATCTGCGCTTCAGTAGAAAGTTTGGATTCTGCAGATTTGAAGAAGTTGTCGAGAGCTTCTGGTGAAAATTTCGATGCAAAATCATCATGAGGAGACTTTATGATCCGCGCACAAAAATATTTATAAATATCCTCATAACTGCATTCTCCGCTTTTTTGAACCGGCTCTCCGTTAATACAAAGCATGTGAAAAACATCAGACAAAGGATCATAAGTACCTATAATCGAACAAGTAGCAGCTACGGCTTTTACCAAAGACCAAGAAACATCAAATGCCTCTGGCACACTGTTCTTTTCACCGCAAAAACGCACAAACAACCTGAAAGTCCCGTCAGTTTCCTGAATTCTGTTCACACTCACCTGAAGTTTGCGTCCGTGACAATCAATAACTAACTGATGCTGTTTACCGTCTTCTTTTGCAGACTGCAAACAATCTTTTAAATTATCTTCCTGCAAAAATTGGAACAAAGAAGGATGTCCCAAATCATTTAACGACTTCTTTTGTTCAATCCCGAAAAGAGTCTTTCCCGCAGCATTCATTTCATAGCAGGAAAAAGGCTCTCCTGCTTTTATGAGAACCATAGCCTCCGGAGATGAATCAAATAAAAATCTGGTACTTTTGGACAATGCCATTACATGGCGACCGGCTCGGCGCAATGTCCTTACGCACAGATACATCAACACAAAAAAGAACACAACTGCCGAAAGCTGCAGCATCAACAATGCTCTTAACGACATAACGCTGGGAAACATGGCATCAAACGGCACAGCAGATACCGTGAACCAGGAACTTTCCAGTCCAACAGGAGAGAACATAACGTTAAACGATCTGCCCTGAACTTTAACTTCAGCTTGCGCCGAACGTCCGTAAAGTACCGCCTCAGAAAAGATCTCTTTTGCCTTTTGATTGACCGGATCATCAAGAAGTGTTTTAAACAGATCTTCGGCATAAAGCGTAGCGTAGTCGTCATGATTGGATATCAATATCCTGTTTTTCCCGTCTATCAGACAATAGATATTTTCAGGTTCAGACTCGTTTTCTAAAATTTTTCCTGAAATCTTTTTTAAATTTAATTCCTTGACCAGAAGTACCTGTTGTCCGTCTGACAAAGTAAATCGTGAGAAAAAATCGAAAACATTACGGTGTCCGGATGGTAAATCATGAACACCTATCATTCCTGATCCTTGTGCAGACGGATCCAACAGATGTTCTAAAGTTGCATCAAGATGTTTAGAAGAGGGATAAACCTGGCCGTCAGGAAAATACAAATATAAAGAAGGTTCTACTGCATGAAAATAAGCCATGATCCTTTGCAGATCTTGGCGATCGGAAGCCTTTTGTAATTCGCGGCGAACCTCAAAAAGGCCGTTCATTTCTTCATTTAATCTAAAAGCAAGATCGTCAGCCTGATCTTCGCTGACGGCTTTTTGATGCGAAATTCCTTGTTCCCACAGAGTACTTTTTACAGTATTCTCGAATACTATCGCTGAAATGACGATCATAACGGGGATCGCCAGACTTAACACCAGCAAAGTGAATCTGAATCTTCCGGCAGATTGCATGAAAACATGACCTCCGTTTTACATACTTGCACAAAACAAGACCTAAGGTCATTTCACTAATGCCTTTTCAAGCACGCAACCAGCCGGTCTTAAATTTTAATGGCAGGTATTTTTTTTAATTTTGTCATTGACATATTTTCCGTCACCTAATTGACGAAGATTTAATCAAATTAATCAATTAGGTGCACCCAAATACTTTTCAAGAACTTTTGTCAAAGTATCTTTATCAAGAGGTTTGCTAAGACAGTCGTTCATCCCCGCTTCGATGCAACGTCCTCGATCATCTACATAAGCATTAGGAGAAATAGCTATTATCGGAATATTCATACTGTCTCTGCGCGACGAATTTCTGATAATGCCTGCCACCTTGCAACTGTCAGAATCAAGCATGGCAATATCAAGGAAGATGACGGTAAATTCATTGGGTGCAGATTTCTCATACAGTTCCAATGCTTCCCTGCTTCCATGCGCACACACAACTTTAAATCCGAGATCGTTCAGAACGAATTCTTCATACTCAAGAGCAAATTCGTTGTCATCGGCCAGCAAAACCTTTTTCCCGTCAAAAGAAACGTTTGCGTATCCCGGATCCTGAGTATCGCAAACTGCTTCAAAAGGCAGACGCAACCTGAAGGTAGTCCCCACGTGTTTGCAACTTACCACGGAAATACATCCTGACATCTGCTCGACGATATGCTTTACCATGGCAAGTCCCGTACCGCATAAACCGTTTTTAGCATTAGGATCTTCCTGTGCCATGACTTCAAAACAATTAGGCTTAAATTCCTCACTCATGCCTTCGCCGTTGTCGCTTACTGAAATTTCATACCAACGTTCACGTCCGCAATAGAAATTTTCTCTGCAACGTAATTGAACCGATCCTCCCTCAGGGGTATAACGAATGGCGTTATCCATCAGATGTACAAGGATCTGACGCAAATGTAACTGACTGCCCCGTACCATGAGTTCAGTCTCTCCGTTTCTTATATATGAGACATTTACTCCGGAGCGTTTTCCTACTATGGCAGCGGTATCAGCCACGTCCTGCAATAAATAACAAAGGTCAAATACGGTGTCATCCAGTTGAATCTTGCCGATTTTTAGTTTTACCAAGGTCAACAGAGAATTCATCATGCTGTTGATGCTGACGATGCGTTCCTGCATCAACTCTCGATAAAACTTAACTTTTTCCTCATCACCGTAATTACGTTCACTGTTAGCAAGCCATTCCTGCATTTTTGACATCGAAGTTTTGAGCGATTGACTCAAACGTCCGACGAAACTGCTCACTCTTACCGTTTCTTTTTTTCGCCAAAGCACGCTGGCTTTCAATTCGGCCAACAATTCGCTTTCCTTACGGTGAACCACATCGGCACTGTATACGGTAAGCAAAAAAGATCCTTGAGATTTGTTCTCTGAACTTGCGCAGGGTTCGACTCTGATGCAATGCCATTTACCATTGCTGTCTTCTACTTCACATAAAGTACACAAACCGTGATGCAATCTGTTTTTAAGGTATTCGCAATCAAAGAAACGAATGATTTCGTTCTTTTTTTCCGTGGTTGAATAAATCCTGATCACCGTCTTCAAAATATCTTTCACGCTTTTGGCTTCTGAAAACAGGATCTCATTTTTTTCAGGCAGTTTGATGGCAAGCCATTTATCCTTGATGGCATCATAAATAATTGCCGTCTCAAAGAGTTTGGTGGTAATAGACAGAATATGCTCATATCTTTTTTCTCTGCGCCTGCTCTTGCACTGAAAATAAACCAAGGTAGTCAGGATCATGAATATGAACATTCCGACTAAGCTTATCGACAGTAGCAAAGCAAAATCTCGCGTCAAAAAAACTGCGGAAGCAGGAGAGAACATATACAGAACATTACGATGATAGCCTCGGCTCATACCGAACCATTCTCCATCACCGAGTTTTATCCTCTTCATATCCTTTTCCTGCGATTGATCCTGACGCATCAGGGCAACCAATTCATTAAGTTTTGGATCACCGGAAAAAAGAATTTCGCCTTTATAATCAGCTAAAAATAAAATACTGTCATTGCGATAATAACGACCTTTCAGAAAATCCTCGACGTTTATACGCACGCCGGAGTTGACGGACATATCGTTATAAATAAAGATGAAACCTTCGGCATCATCACGAGCTACCACCGCCAAATCTATTTGGTGTTCGTTCAACACCTCACTTTTCATAAAGGACAGACGTTTCCCGGCTACTTTAAAACTATGGATATCCGTTACCCCTAAAGTATGTTTCCATACTTGCCAAGCTGCAGGAGAACTCTGCATTTCTACCTGCTCTTCACCGTTAAAAATCAAATAACCGTCAACAAATTGCGTGTTTACCAACTCTTTTAAGCGATTTTCACGCATTGCTACCGAAAAATGCAGACAGTCACGTACATAACGGGCTCTTTCTTTTAGAGACAATAACTGTCTCGTACTGCGGGCTAAGATATACTCTTCATAAGAGTTCACAGATTTTCTGACGTTATCAAGGGATGCAGACAAATCTTCCTGCGCATTTTTTAATGCCAGATCCGTGGTCACCTTATAGACTATCCCCAAACCGGCGATCCCCGCTGCCACAAAGATCACCGCCATATAGAGGTAGCGATTTAGCCATTTTCGTTGGATATTAAACATGGATTTTATTCCGCTCTTTGGGAAAGCTCAGGGGGTTCGTGATAACGTAAATGATATTTTTCAACCACTTTTTTAATGAATCCGTCTTTGCGCATCTGCTCAAAGGTCTTAGTCAAAGAGTCGGCAAAATAACTGCTGTCGCCGCGAAAAGCCACTCCTATTCCCACTGTCTCAAGAGGCTCATCCAAAAATCTGTATCCGCCTCCGTCTACTGTGGACTGCAAGGCTTCTTCATGAGCGGCAACGGCATCACATCCCTGCTGTCTTAACGCAGCCAGACAATCCTCAGTTGAAGAAAACATCACCAACTCTGACAAAACCGGCAAAGTCTTTTTAACCTTATATCCGCCTTCAAAAATCCTGGCCGGGACCGTTGTACTTTGCACACACAAACTTCTGCCGTTCAAATCACTCAACTTGTAAATATCACTGTCATTTTTCACGATTATGGAATGACTGCTTCCAAGATACGGACCGGCCCAAGTAAAATCATTTTCTCTGCCGCTCATGGTAAAACATGACCAAATTCCGTCTATTTCTCCGCTCTGAAGCAACTCCTTCTTTTTAGCCCAGTCGATGATACGGAATTCCGGTTTAAATCCCATACGTCTTCCGGCTTCTTCGGCAAGTTCACAATCTATACCTGTCAATTGTCCTTGTTCGTTCATCAGGACATAAGGCGGATAGATATCCATTCCGAATACAACCTTTTTTACCTGAACTGCTTCACAAGTTGAAGCCTGTATTCCCATAGCAGCAAAAATAATTAAAGATGAGAAAATTTTGGTGACTGTTTTTTTTATTGTTATAAAAGACATTTTGGGTAAATATTTCGAGTCTGCCAAAACAGATGTACATTTTGACAGTCTTTGCTTATCTAAGATTTAATCGAAAGTTTTGAACTAGTAATCGCTACCTTACGGACAAAATATCATCTGTTCTGTCCTTAATTTAATAAATAGCATTTATTACTGTTTATAATTATGAAATCAGTCAGCACAAAAAACAAGGCTGTAATACAAGTAAAAGCGTGTGCCAACGCACAGAAAAACCAAAACAAGCAAAAAGTTCAGGGAAAAAGGTAAAAACGATCTGAAATCTAAAAAATGATTATCAGATCGTCGGAAATGAAAAGACCCGCTTACGCGGGTCCTTTTTCAGCAAATCGCTACAAGAAAATTACTTCTTGTAACGACGAGCCAAATTGTCGAGACGCTCGTTAGCACGGGCAGCGTCAGACTTAACGAAAGCAACGTCGTTGGCGAGCTTGGACTGCTGAGCCTTCAAAGCGTCAACATCAGCGGCGATAGCGTCGATCTTGGCCTCTAAAGCGGAGTTGTCAGCGCAACCAACCAAAACAGTAGCACCCAAGGCAACAACGCCTAACATAGCCTGAAACTTGTTCATTTTAATCTCCAAAACTGTTTAAACAGAGAATACTCACAGGTGAATGTTTATCCCCTGCGAACAAAGCGTATTTTAGTCTAATTTTTGAAGTGCGGCACATTTTTGTTATTTTTTTTTATTTAATAAAATCAAATAGTAAGACAAGAACTGTTAGAAAAGCTCTTATTTTCTCGAATTTTACACAGCATTAAGACCGCTTTTTTCCTCTCATGCCTTCTCCGCCTGATCTTTTTTCCAGGCATATTTACCGTCAAACGCAGAAGCGTAAAACGCCGATACTAGTTAACGGAATACACATCGGTATAACGCGGACCGTGATGTGCGTAGGCGCCGGCTTCAGGGACAAAAGGTCTGAACTCATGACTCACCAGAAGACCGAAACTTCGGCAAGCTTTCTCCAAGGCTCTGTCTGGTAAAAAACAAAAACTCATAGGAAGGATTTCAATAGGGATACTTCGTGTTCCGAAGTAATAGCAAATTTTAGCCATAGTTACCCTGTCGCTAAGACGAACACATACCACTTCCTCTGCTTCAGGAACAATCTGTACCATATGTCCGTCATCGGAAATTAAAACGTCATACGGTTTCATGGGTTCGGAAAGTTTAATGACTACCTTGCTGCCGTCGGACAATTCGGTTTCCTGTTCAAGTCGATTGCGAGTGCCGGAGTTCATGACTATTTTTGCAAGGGAGTGATCCCGACAACC
>CALBLB010000275.1 GCA_937896115.1 uncultured Succinatimonas sp. | reverse complement strand
GGCACATCCTAATTTTTTATTGAAATTAAGCATGAATTAGTCCCCGCCAGTCAGATCCCGTGCTCTTTTCCTTACCAAGAAACAAAACACAGATACACCGACATGTATAAGTCATTTATAGCAAACAGACATTATTTGAACAGTCAGCCTTAAAAATCAGAAAGTATATTGAGTAAGCGAACGCTTATTGATTAAACCTACACCCAAAATTGAAGATCCGGTTTAAAAGGGGTGATATGCACTCAAAAAAACGTCTGATGACGTTTTTTTGAACGAATTTGATCATTTAAGGTGAGAAAGTTAAAGATTTTTGGCAAAAGACAAAAGATCAGGAAATCTGTCTGCATAAGCGGCAGAAGCACACTCATTAGGCGCCGCCCCGATAAGCGCCAATTTTTTTACCCCAAGACTGCGCGGTCCTTCAAGATCTCGCGCGCGATCACCTGCGGCTGCAGAAACGGCAGGATCTATATTTAATTCTAAACAGGCCTTTTCAAACAAACCGGGAAGCGGTTTCCGACAATTACATTTTTTTCTATATAAAGAGATCTCGGCCTGCGGATGATGAGGACAACAATAAACGGCATCGAGTCTTGCATGATGCAAAGCCAATATCTGTTGCATATAAGCGGTAGTCGCAAGAAAATCCGACATACCGTATTTGCCGCGCGCAATGCCCGATTGATTAGTGATTAAAACCAACAGATAGCCCTTGCTCTTTATAAGAGCCAACGCTTCCTTAACCCCTGCAAGAAAATCGAAACATTCCACGGGGCCTACATATCCGTAATCACGGTTTATAACCCCGTCTCTGTCTAAAAAAACAGCTTTGTTGATCACTCAAGAGCCTTTAATTTATCAGGTGACAGCATGATATCCGCGCTATCGGTGATCACAACTCCCTGTTCAAGCACCATAGAAGCAAGATCCTGTGCTTCGGCCAAACTGTGTAATTTGTAAGATCCGCACTGAAGGGGATTTGCGGCAGGAATTTTGAAATTTTCAGGCAAAGCGACTATATCCTGCATTGATGCAAGTAATGCCTTGCGTACACTTTCACCAGACGGTGTTCCTACAAGGCTCATATAAAACCCGGTTTTGCACCCCATAGGAGAGATATCGATCACTTCTGTTTTTCCAGGTTCATTTAAATGATCCCGCATAAAACCAGCAAATAAATGTTCGAAAGTATGCAATCCTTTTTCCGGCATCATACCTGTATTGGGTTTGATAAAACGCAGATCCCAAATCTCGATTTCATCTCCGTGCGGAGTCTTCATGATCTTGGCCAAGCGCACCGCAGGTGCCGGCATCACGGTGTGATCCACAACAAAACTGTCAATTAAAGGCATAACCCATTCCTTTGTTAGCTAATAGAGGTTGCAACGCAAAAGTTGCTGACGATACTCCGATGCCCTGGTACGCACCTCAGAAGCTTCTTTTAAAAGCCAGTCTTTGGCCGTATAGGTTCTGGCATTAAAGGCTTCAAAGCCTTCGCGGTATACAATGTATTGATTATAAGCATCAAAAAGAGCAACTCCACTCCTTTCTTTGGCTTTATTCATATACCATCCCATAAAGTCCAACGCATCTGCAAAAGATCCCCTGTCAGACAAGAAAGTTCCGGCTTCATCCTTGTACTGTTGCCAGATCTCATCGGATACAACCAAAAAACCTTCGTTGCCCAACCCTACTGCAGAAGTCAAACCGTCGAATAAACCGTTGTCCTGAGTTGAAAGTTTGGAATTCTGGGCAAGGATCGCCATCGCCGTATCTATGGGGATCCCGTATTTTGCATGCACTTTATGGGCTGCAACATACCAACCGTCCTTATCTTGAAAAACCGAACACAGATTATTGGAATTGGCAGGAGGTTGAGATGAACATCCCGTGAAAAAAAAGGCGGCCACCGCCGCCGTCAATAATTTTTTACTCATGCTCAGATAGCATCCTCGCCTTCTTCACCGGTACGAATACGGATCACGCGCTCAACCTGAGACACAAAAATCTTTCCGTCTCCTATCTTACCAGTATGTGCGCCTTTGATAATAGCTTCGATGCAAACATCGGCATCTTCATCCTTTACCACCAATTCTATTTTGGCCTTGGGAAGAAAATCGACCACATATTCAGCACCGCGATAAAGTTCGGTATGACCTTTTTGACGACCGAATCCCTTGACCTCAGAAACCGTCATTCCGGAAATTCCCTGAGCACTCAAAGCCTCACGAACATCATCAAGTTTAAAAGGTTTGATAATCGCAACGATCTTTTTCATTTTAAATGCATCCTGTCGGTATAGGTCAAAACGCGTCATCTTCATTTTCATTGCCTGAAAAATGCGAACTAAAGGACGCTGGCCAATTGTAATTTGTATTGCCTTATTCTAGCAAATTTGCAGACCGCACTTTAAAAGTGCTGCCGCAAATGTGTCTTTTCATCGATTTTTTTCAAAAAAATCAGGCTCTGATGAGATATTTTTTTGACACAATTTCTTTTTTATTTATTTACACATTGATTTAAAAAGGATTTTAACAATTGGCATAGCTGTTGCTTTATACACGGTGTCTAACTGATTTATTAAGTTGCGGAGGAAAGTTTCCATGAATCGTATGAATAACGAAGCAAATGACTGCAGCACATCCGTTAATTGCCTCAACATCATGATGATCTGGATCACCTGCGCTACGGTCGCGGTTCTTACCGTACCTTTTGACGTTTTTTCAAAAGAATTGGCCGCAAGAGTTGATGCCAGTCGAGATTACCTTTATTTGGCTCTCATCTTTGAACTGTCAAATTTTATTGCTCAAGCTTTGATCAAAATGTGGAACACCGGACGTCAGAAAAAATTAAAGAAATTATCTGATGCCGCTACCTTGGACTCGGTGCAAAACATGGATTTCTCAGAGCGAGCCTTGTTGCGTGAATTCGTATTACAAAGACGCAGCGAATTGCGCTTACCTTCGAATGAACCTACCGTTCGTCGTCTTGATGAAAGCGGGATTTTAACCGCACTGGATCTTCCCGACGACAAGGGAACGGTTCTTTACTCTATTTCGCGTCAAGCCAGACCTTACATCACTTACCGAGTGCTGGGACTGTCGGCAACCGGTATGACTCAGGAACAGATTGAGCAGGTGATGAATGAAAGACCGGCTTACGCCAAACCGGAAATAAAGATGCGCAAGGTCTATCGTAGCGGTGATTTTAAAGCTGCTTGAAAACGATCTTGGGTTATTCTTTTTGGCCCTGCTTTGAGCAGGGCATTTTTATTTTTTAAGCAACTTCTTTACCCAAATTTAACATTTATCAACAAAACCTTTAACAGCCCGTCTTTATCCTGAACTCAGTAAAAAAATAAAAGTTCATTTCAGGAGATAGAAAAATGAAGTTGTCAAAGATTTTCACCGTTTTAGCACTTACTACTGGGATCGCAGTCGGCGCTCAGGCCAATGCAGGCACGGTTTCTACCGACGGTTCGACTTCCATGGAAAAGTTGATCGGCGTAATGTCTGAATCTTTCATGAAAAAAAACAGCGACATTACCGTAACCTATAATCCCACAGGATCAGGCTCCGGCATCCAGGCAACAGAAGACGGTCGTTGCGATATCGGTCTTTCCTCACGTGCTCTTAAGGCAGACGAAGAAAAGACTTTGGTAGGTACCACCTTGGCTTTAGACGGTATCGTGGTAGTGGTCAACAATAAGAATTCCATAAAAGATCTTTCCTTAGAGCAAATAGGCAAGATCTACCGTGGTGAAATTACCAACTGGAAAGAAGTCGGCGGTGCTGATTCTCCCATCGTTCTCATCGGTCGTGAAGCAGGATCCGGCACTCGTGACGGTTTCGAATCCGTTACCGGAACCAAAGAAAAATGCAAATACCGTCAGGAGTTAACCTCCACCGGCGACGTCATTACCACTGTATCTCAGAACGCCAATGCCATAGGTTACGCTTCACTATCTGCAGTATCCAAGAAAGTCAAAGGTCTGACCATAGGCGGCGTGGCAGCAACCGAAGAAACAGTAAAAGACGGTTCTTATAAATTACAGCGTCCTTTCGTACTCGTCACCAAAAAAGGCAAGACTCTTTCTGCCGACGCTCAGAAATTTGTCGACTACACCTTCTCTGCCGAAGCCAAACCTCTGTTTGACAAAGCCGGCGTAGTTTCTGCCAAGTAAATCTTTACCACACGTAAGTACGGGCAGGCTTTTAAGCCTGCCTTATCGGATCCGTACGTATGTTAAATTCTCGAAAAAAAATTATAGACACGGAAAAAATCGCTTACTGGATCTTTTTGATCTTAGGCGTTATGAATGTGGGTTTCGTGCTCATGATCTGTGTATATTTGGTTTTGGCCGGTACTCCTGCCATTGCCAAAATAGGTCCCATTGATTTTCTGTTCGGAAGAGAATGGGCTTCAACGGCCGCTCAACCTAAGTTCGGTATACTTCCGTTCATTCTTACTTCTGTTTACGGCACCGTCGGTGCCATTGTCATAGGCTTGCCTTTAGGCTTCTTCTCTGCAGTCTACCTTGCCAAAATGGCTCCCAAAAAGGTCAGACTTATCGTAGAACCCATAGTGGATCTGCTTGCAGGAATTCCTTCCGTCGTCTACGGATTCATCGGCATGCTGGTATTGGTTCCGGCAATTCAGGAAATATTTTCACTTCCTGACGGCTCAGGACTTTTTGCTGCCATCATCGTTCTTGCAATCATGATCCTGCCTTCCATCATCAAAGTATCGGTCACCGCCATCGAAGCAGTTCCCGAAGAATACGCATTGGGTTCTTTGGCATTAGGTGCTAATAAAATCGAAACCATCTTCAGAGTAGTGGTACCTGCTGCCCGCTCAGGGATCAGTGCCGCCGTAGTTTTGGGAGTAGGACGCGCCATCGGTGAGGCAATGGCTGTAATGATGGTAGCTGGTAATGCCGCCAACATGCCTTATTCGATTTTTGAAAGTGTTCGTTTTCTCACCACTGCAGTGGCCTCGGAAATGTCCTATTCCTCCGGTTTGCAACGCGAAGCCTTGTTCTCCATTGCTCTTACGCTCTTCATATTCATCATGCTCATCAACATGATCCTGAATATGTTTTTAAAGAAGGGGTTAAAACGCTGATGTCTGTCTCATCCGTAAAAAGAAAGATCTACAAAGACACCATGCTGTCGTTGTCATACGCCTGCATGGCAATCACCATAGCTTTGGTATTTTTCCTCATTATCTATATCTTTGTAAGATCCGTTCCTTATTTTTCCTGGCAATTGCTCACCACAACTCCGAGCTATTTGGATGGAACCATAGGTCTTCTCCCTGACATCATGAACACGGTTTACATCATTTTTGCCGCGTTGTTGCTGGTGTTGCCTATGGGAGTCGGAACAGCTATTTACCTTAACGAATATTCAAACCGTCCGAAAGTAGAGAAGGTAATTGAATATTGCATTGAAACCTTGGCAGGTATTCCGTCGATCATTTACGGTCTCGTGGGCATGTTGGTATTTTGTCAGTTTTTGGGATTCAAGACCTCACTGCTGGCAGGTGCTCTAACCCTTATGATCATGAATCTGCCAACCATCATCAGAACCACTCAGGAAAGTCTCAAAACCGTTCCTCAAAGCTATCGTGAAGGAGCCTTCGGACTCGGTGCCGCCAAATGGCGCGTCATACGAACAGTGGTACTGCCTTGCTGTGTAGACGGAATAGTCACAGGTTGCATTCTGTCGGTAGGTCGCATGATGGGAGAATCAGCAGCCTTACTGTTTACCGCAGGTTTTGCACATAACCTAAACGGTTTTTTCGACGCTATGGAGTCGGCAGGAGCCACCCTTACCGTAGCACTGTATGTGTACGCCAAAGAACAGGGTGAGTTTGAAGTAGCTTTTGTGATCGCAGCAATCCTCATGTTCATGAGTCTTGCAATCAACATAACCGCCAGTGTACTCGCACGTCGTATCAGAAATAAGAAAGGTGCCTAAATGTCCGCACAAGTAAAAAAAGAAGAAAAAAACATCTTCACCGTAAGACAGTTCAATCAGTGGTACGGGGATCACCATGCCCTGCACAATATCAATATGGATATTAAGGAACACAGCATTACTGCACTGATAGGCCCCTCAGGTTGCGGTAAATCGACGTTCCTCAGAAATCTAAACCGTATGAACGATCTAATTCCCTCGGTCAAACTTGAAGGCAGCATCCTTTATCACGATCAAGAACTGGTCAATTCAGAAATTGATGTTTCCAAGTTACGTAAAGAAGTAGGAATGGTATTTCAAAAACCCAATCCTTTCCCCATGAGCATTTACGACAACATAGCTTACGGACCTAGAACCCACGGCGTCAGAAACCGCGCCAAGCTTGATGCGTTGGTGGAAAACTCATTACGTGCCGCTGCGATTTATGATGAAGTAAAAGATCGCATTCACACTTCAGCTTTGGGATTGTCAGGCGGTCAACAACAACGTCTTTGCATTGCCAGAGCTTTAGCCGTACAGCCTGAGGTATTGCTTATGGACGAGCCCACTTCAGCGCTTGATCCTATTTCTACCGGGAAAATTGAAGAATTAGCACTGGAACTTAAAGAAAAATATTCAATCGTCATCGTTACTCATAACATGCAACAGGCTTTGAGAATTTCCGATTACACCGCATTTTTCCTGTTAGGAGATTTGGTGGAATTCGGGCCTACCGACAAAATCTTCTCCAAACCTGAAGACAAACGTACCGAGGACTACATCACCGGCAGATTCGGCTAACGGAGGATGCGAAAAATGCGTAAAAAACTCGACGAACAATTTGATGAACTCAACAAACAATTCATTTTATTAGGTTCAGTATGCGAAAAAAATCTAGGTGAGGACTTTGCCGCGCTTAAAGCTCGCGATCGTGAGCGCGCCCTGTACGTTTTTAACCAAAAATATGATTTGGCCAACCGCAGCCGTGACATAGAAAGATTGTGTTTGTCACTGATCCTGCGAGAACAACCGGTAGCAAGTGATCTGCGCTTGGTTTCGGCAGTTCTTAAAATGGTAACCGATCTTGATCGTATAGGAGCACAGGGGATAGACATTGCAGAAATCGTAACCACCTACGATTACACCGCGACAGGTCCTTCGTTTGATCTCTTGCTCAAGATGGCAGAATCGGTACGCCAGATCATGCATAAGGCCATAGACTCCTTTGTAAGACTCGATCTGCATGTTGCCGAGGATGTTCTGAAATCAGACGACGGCATAGACAAATATTTCATGATGGTAAAACAATCCATCATAGAAGAAATGAGTCATTCTCCCGATCATCTGGTCAGTCTCGATGTTTTGCTTATGGCAAAATATTTGGAGCGTACCGCTGATCATTGTTGCAATATTGCACAATGGGTGCTGTATGTGATCACCGGTAAACAGCCGGGAGTTTCAGTTTGACAGACTTACCGGCATAAACGCAGGCAGTTTTGCCTGTTAAATACCGTTGCTTAGTGTTGTGAAAGCAAACCAGGAGAACCTCACTCTAAGTTTATTTCCACAAAAGCACTTTACCGCATTTACTAAAAAAGCGGCCCCTATCCCCCTGAGGAAAAGCTCAGGGGTTTAATGTCTATCCTTTTAAAAATTTGATAATGAGGTCTTAAGATGATCTACTGCGTTGAAGACGATACCGACATCCGCGAGATTGAAATTTATACCCTGCGTTCACTTCACTACGAAGTCGAAGGCTTTGTCGACGGTACCAGTTTCTTCGCGGCTATGGAAAAAAATCATCCTGATCTGATCCTGCTTGACGTGATGTTGCCGGATATTAACGGAGTTGAAATCTTAAAACGTTTAAGAAGAGATCCCCGTACAAAAAAAATTCCGGTGATCATGGCCACGGCCCGCGGTGCCGAATACGAACGCATCGGTGCTCTTGATCAAGGAGCCGATGATTATCTGACCAAACCGTTCTCCATGATGGAAATGGCTGCCAGAGTTAAAGCCGTTTTGCGTCGCACCGCCGATTCACGTGAAGAGACTTTAAAAATCGGCGATGTAAGTCTTTGTGAAGACAAACATCAGGTTCAAGTTAACGGTACCACTGTTGAATTAACCTTTAAAGAATTTGAACTTCTGGCTTTACTTATGCGTCATCCTAGCCGGGTTTATTCACGGGAAATGCTTTTAGGCAAGATTTGGAATCTTGAATACGACGGTGAAAACCGTACCGTAGACGTTCATGTAAGAACTCTTCGTCAAAAATTAGGGGAAGCCGGAGCCATAGTCAAAACTGTACGCGGCTTAGGTTATAAAGTTGAACCGTAATCCAAAAAAATTTCTTCGGTCGCAGTTTTGTCACGGATAACCTAGCCGAAACTTCTGATACCCACCGCGTGCTAACACACTGATAAAATTTCGGTACACCGCTTATGAAATACAGAATTTTCTGGAGCATTTTTTGTGTAAGCTTTGCAGTAATGTTGCTTTCCTGCGCAGCAATGATATATCTTGCACAGAATACCGTTAAAGACAATTCACTAAAAAGTCTCACTTCCTTTGTCCAAAGCCTGGCAACAAGCATCAACACTGACGGCATAGACATAGTAAAAAACAAGATCCAGTTTCCCTACCGAGTAACTTTGGTAAATCAGGACGGCTCCGTATACTTTGACAATGAAGCAGATCCGGCACATATGGGAAACCATCTTGAACGCAAGGAAATAAAAGAGGCTCTGCAACAAGGTCACGGAAGTGACGTTCGTATCTCAAACACTCTTTCAGAACGTACCGATTATTACGCTCTAAAACTTAAAAACGGTCAGATCTTGCGTTGTTCGGTAACCGCCTCCACTCTATTCCAAGGCATGACTACGTTACTTAGCGAAGCTTTAGTGATCCTTATATTTGCCGTATTGGTCTCCCTTTATCTGGCAGTCCACCTGGCACGGCGAATAGTCAGTCCATTAAATGAGCTCGATCTCGATCATCCTCTGGATTCTGAAATTTATGATGAACTCACTCCCTTGGTAAAAAGGCTGGATTCTCAACAAAAACACATCAATGAACAAATTCTGCATATAAAACGTCAAAGAGAAGAGCTTTCTGCAGTAACTGCCAGCATGACCGAAGGACTGGTAATTTTAAATTCAAAAGGCGAAATCATTTCCATAAATCGCAGTGCCAGAAAATTACTGCATGCCGATGCATCTGCAGTGGGAAAAAGTTTCCTGAACTTAGATCATTCAAGCTACGTGCTTGAACTTTTTGACGGTGACAGTCACGATTTTTCGGCCAAAAGAACCTCCATTGAACGCGACGGACAGATTTACGACATCTTCATAAGCCGCGTCGGTAATGAAGAACTGTTAGGATATGCCCTCATTTATGTAAACGTAACCGCATCACGTCTTGCAGAAGCTCAACGCAGGGAATTTACCGCCAATGTATCCCATGAACTTAAAACTCCGTTGCAATCCATCATAGGTGCTGCCGAACTTTTGGAATCAGGGCTGGTTCGCCAAGGAGACGAACAAAGTTTCTATCAAAAAATCAGTCGTGAAGCTGCCGCCCTCGTACGTATGATCAACGACATCATCCTGTTGTCACGGCTCGATGAAGGGAAGGTAAAAGAAGCCGCTGAAATCTTAGATCCCCAAAACATCTGTGCCGAAATATCCAAAACCCTTCATGACAAAGCAAAGAACAAAGACATTTCGATAAATATTCATGGTTCTCTTGAGAAATTCACCGGAAACTACCGCTATTTCTATGAAATGATCTTCAATTTGACCGACAATGCGATCAAATACGGCAAAGAACACGGGCATGTAACCATAAATCTCAAAGAAGAAAACTCTGAAAAAGTGATTATGGTAAAAGATGACGGTCCTGGGATCCCCCAAGAAGATCAACAACGTATTTTTGAACGCTTCTACCGTGTCGATAAAAGTCATTCCCGCCGCAATGAAGGCACCGGCCTTGGGCTCTCAATAGTAAAACGTGCCGCCAAATTTTTCGGGGGAGACGTAAGCGTCAACAGTCAGGTTGGCAAAGGAACCTGTTTCAAAGTCGTGATCCCAGCTTCAAAACAGAATATCTAAAGCATGATTTTAAGTTAATTCTCTGTTTTTTCGGCTATATTGATAGATGTAAGACTGCAAAACGTCAGAACAACAATATATAGATGAATAAAACAGGGGTTTTTATGCTTCAGCATTTGGCAGACAAAAACATCGCTTTGGATCTCGTACGTGTAACCGAAGCGGCAGCTTTGGCATCTGCAGTAAATATCGGACGCGGTGACAAAGAAGCGGTTGATCAGGATGCAGTCAATGCCATGCGCATAGCGTTCCAAGCTTTACATATACGCGGCAAAGTTGTGGTGGGCGAAGGTGAAAAAGACAACGCTCCCATGCTTTTTACAGGTGAAGACGTGGGATTCGGTGACGGTCCTGAAATGGATGTAGCCGTTGATCCTGTAGACGGTACTTCCTGTGTCGCTTTCGGAAGAACCGGCGGTATGACCTGTGCCGGTTTGGCACCCAAAGGTACCATGTTCAACCCGGGACACAGTTATTACGCACAAAAGATCATAGTAGGTCCGGAAGCGGCAAAAGTTATCGACCTCGATGCACCGGTTGCAGATAATCTGAAGAAAGTAGCTTATGCCTTGGGGAAACCGGTATCACAGCTCAGCGTTTTCGTATTGGATAAACCTCGCCATGAAGGGCTGGCTGCCGAGATCCGTTCTGCAGGTGCCCGCGTATTGCTTCGTCCTGAAGGAGACATAGCCGGTGCTTTGCTGGCAACCGATCCCTTCAGCGAAGTTGATATGGTAATGGGTATCGGCGGTACCCCTGAAGCAATTGTAACTGCCTGCGGTATCAAAGGCTCAGGCGGACAAATGCTATTACGTTTTGCACCTAAGACTCAGGAAGAACGCAAAAAATTGGAAGGTGAAGACGGTTTTAATCTTAAGACCATATACAGCATTGACGATCTTATAAAAACCGATACTTGTTATTTTGCCTGCACCGGCGTTACCGACGGAGATCTGGTAGACGGGGTTCGTTATCGTCGCGGCTATGCCATCACTACTTCATTATCAACCCGCGGACGTACCGGTACCATACGTCGTATTCAGGCTTTCCACGATCGCGAAAAACTCTCTAAAATGAGCTCGATCAGATATTAATCCTGTTTTTTTCGGCATGAAAAGATCGGGCGTCTTACCCGGTCTTTTTTTTTCGCTTTGTGGTTATTTATTCACCTTTCCACAAAATCGTCCGGATTTAACGGCAACGGTGCTGCAAGATAATTGCGGGCTTTGCTTCCTAATAATTTCGGAAGTTCATAAGGAGATAGTCCGCAGCCTGGTCTTACCACAGCTACATCTTCACGTTTCAAGCATTCTCCCCGTTTTAACGGTCTCACGAGATAGACGCTGCGCCTGCCGGTGCGCAACAGCTTTTCATCATCTCTTACCCAAAAATTCTCTTGCCCCAATGAAGATGCAACCGTTTCACTGTGTTCTCTCAAAATTTTAAGATCATCAGGCTCCATAGAGAAAGCACTGTCAACTCCGCCTTTTGCCCTGCTGTCAGTAAAATGCTTTTCTATCATGTCGGCTCCCAGTGCAATTGCCGCAAGATCAGCACTGTCCCCTAAAGCATGATCCGATAATCCTGCACGGCAACCGTAGCGTTTTTTAAAAAAAGGAATACTCTTTAAATTAAATTTTTTGGGATCCGCAGGATAACGGCTTTCGCAATGCAGCAAAGTCAACTCACCGCATCCTTTTTTCAAAGCCAAGTCCACTGCAAAATCAACCTCTTCTAGTGATCCCATGCCGGTAGAGATCACCAAAGGTTTGCCGGTTGATGCACATAACGATATAAGTTCGGGATAATTAAGTTCATATGAAGCTATCTTATAAGCCGGACAACCTACTTCTTCCAATGCTTCAACATCAGCAGGTGAAAAAGGACTGGAGAAAAGTATTATTTCTTTTTCCCGTGCATGTTCAAACATAGGCTTCATCCACTCTCTCGGGGTTTTAGCTTTTTTGTACAATTCATAAAGCGTTTGTCCTGCCCACAGACCTGTTTTAATCATAAATTCAGGTCGTGAGCAATCCAAAGTCAAAGAATCTTCAGTATATGTTTGGATCTTGACGGCATCTGCTCCGCTTTTAGCAGCAAGATCCATCAATTCCATTGCTCTTTTAAGAGAGCCATTATGATTTCCCGAAAGTTCTGCCACTATCAACGGTCTACTTCCGCATTTATCGTAAAAACTATTCACCTGATCCCTCCGGCAGAGTATTTTCAAAACCGTCTTCGCTTTCATCACCACTCTGAAAACTTACGCCGTTAAGTTTCAAATCTTCATTCTGAAGTTGTAATCTGGTCGAATACTCATCTCCGCTTAAAGTAATGCTACCGTTTTTTACCAAACCGTCCAACATTTCGCCGTATCCGTTCTGGCAGAAATCAATAACCATTTTTTTTCCGGCTTTTACTGAAAAATCTGCCGATAAATCCTGCAATTTCCCGTTATACCCCAAAACCAATGAGGAACTTCCCGATGATTCAAAGGTTTCGCCGCCTTTTTTAAAGAATAAACGCTTTAAATCCAACACTGCAGGTGATGAAATAAGTCTCTTTAAATCGGTTAATTCGCCTTTTTTTAAAGTTTTAATCATTCCCTTAAGATCAACAGAGGAGATCTTTGCATCAAGATCCAAATCTTTGAAAGAATGCATGGGGATCATCGTATCGTTGCGAATAAAGGGCATACCAAAGGCATAATTACCGGAGATTTTTATGCCCAAAGCCTGCAATCCCGAAACGTCAGGTTCATCTACATTAAAGATCAACTTCGGTTCATCTAGTGAGAAACCTTCGCGTAAAGAAGGATCTTTTACCTCATCATCAGGTCCAAAACCTATCAAATACAAAGTTGAAGCTTCGGCCGCAAAAGTTTGTGCTCCTACATCCAGTTGTATTTTTTTCAGCGAATTTTTTGATAATTCCGGAACTAATTCGGCATAAAGATTTTTTAAATCCAAGTTATATGCCTTTCGTCCCCGATAATTACGATCTGCCGTACAGTCAAGTCCTGAAAGATTAAAACGGGCATTGACATCTAAAGCTGCATTCAATGCCATCTTCACTGTTGCGGGTTTTATATTGCAACGTCCGTCATTTACGGGCAACGAGAATGCGTCACTTTGCAAATCTGCCGAAGCTCCCATTTCAAAGAGTGATGCACTGAACCTTCCGTGTATACGAGGCAGACTTCCCAAGAAAGGACGCATCATCTCATCTACATTGCCAAAACCGCTTACACGTTCAAAAGAGCCTGAAACACCTAAAAAACCAAGATTAACCTTATAATCAAAAGCAGCCATGATCCCGCCATGTTCTTTAGGATCAGGAACATAGTGCAAATACAAACGCCCTGTTTTGGTAAACAAACCGTTATCTGCAGAAACTGCTTTAAGTTCAAGTCCCGGTATTTTTCTTGAAATTTTTGACAGTATTTCCTGACCTTTGCTTTGAGCAAAAATGCTTAAAGCTAAGGTTGATCCCAAGGAGACGACTGCTAATAAAACTGCAATTGCAGTAATGCATTTAAGATGTTTCATATTTATGAGTTTTGTCCTGATCACCTTGTGCAAGGTGATCAGAGTATGACCCGCAATTGAATTTTTTGCAAAAAAAATCCTGCCCGCAGGCAGGATTTTCTCTGGCAATCTTTAACGATTACTCA
>CALBLB010000274.1 GCA_937896115.1 uncultured Succinatimonas sp. | reverse complement strand
CCTCCATTTCCTGACTAGTAGGAGGATCATCCAAAAGTTTATAAATGGAAGCTATATCTGGATTATCGGATAGTTTTGACATAATAAATCTGACTCAAAATCCCGTAACAATAAAAAGTGATGGGCATACATGAGGGTACGCGTTTTGAACCTGCAGCCTTTCATTTATCTAAATAACAACTTCATGCACAAATCGTATTTAGTCACGCTAACAGGATTGCGATATTTTAACACAGCAACTGTTCTGTTATTGATTGCTTACCTTATCATTAACCATTAACAAAACACAACGCAAACGCGAAGATCCTTCTATTATCGGATAAGATCCTTTCTATTGAAAATTCTCAGGCAATTCACTTATGCCTGATCCTAATACTAAATCTGTTTAAAATTTCCTCAAAGCTGATTGATCATCTGCAGCGGCCTTGATGAATACGGTTATTTGGTCAACTTTTTTTCTTATGTAAAGCTTCTAGATCAAAGTAGCTGTTTTTAACTAAAGACAGATAACTGCAATTGCAAAGAATCTAAAAAAAATTCGATACTCGATTTTACAGTGCATCTGTCAAATAACCATAGACAACTCCTTGAGATATACCATCATAAGTATCCAAATCTCAGAGCTTGTTCACAACATTAAAGATGTTTTTCATAAAAAAATGCATAACTTCTTTTTCTGTCACAAAAAAATATCAAATTTTCTCCTGATCACCCTCATATTCTATTTCTCGCTTTTCTTCCATCAGGCGTTTCTTGTATCACCAAACAATATCATGAGAAAAAGGGCAACCAAACGCCGCATGGCTTATATTTACGCGATATTTTCAGGATCTTACGTCATCTTATAGATAATTTTTTTATTAAAAGCTGAAAATCATCATTAAACGATGTCTAAATTCACCCATATATTCAATATGTTTTGTCGCATTGTTTTAAATAATTTTGCAAAATTTTTTTTTCTATATATAATCTAAAAAAACCATTTTACAAAGGGTATAAATATGGATATAGAACAGATCAAATCTTTCAAAAGCATACGCTTTTTAAGTGCTGAATTTAAAGAAGCTTGCGTTGCTGATCTTGAAGATATAATCGAGACTTTCAAAAAACTTATCACTAAAAAAGAAGAACAGGAACAACTCGAAAGACAGGCCAACGCCGATAAGATTGAAGCTGCTAAAAAGGCTTACGATCTGATGAAGGCCTACTCACTGACTCAGGAAGACATTGCTCGCTACGGTACGGAAAAAGACGGTCAGCGTCAGAGAAAGTCCCCCGGTAAAGCCAAGCCCAAGTATTCATTCGAATGCTTGGACGGCGTAACCCGCACTTGGTCAGGCCGCGGCAGAATGCCGGTACCTTTTGCTCAATTGCTCGAGTCAAACGGCAAAGTCAAGGAAGACTATCTTATTGCAGAAGACAGCGTACAAAACGCACAATAAACCTTTATCTAAGCTGTAGTTTTACGTTTATAAAAAAGGGCCGACGGCCCTTTTTTTAGACTAACCTACTAATTTCATCATTAATTTTATTTAAAGCTGCCACAGGATCTGCACTTTGGGTTATGGGTCGGCCGATCACCAAATAATCAGAACCTTCCAAAATTGCCTGAGCAGGTGTCATAACCCGCTTTTGATCACCTAAAGCACTGTCTGCAGGTCTAATTCCCGGAGTTACACACCAAAAATCTTTACCGCACAAAGCCTTGATCATTGCCACTTCTCGTGCACTTGAAACCACCCCGTCCAAACCGCAATCACAGGCCAATTTAGCAAGACGTTTTACCTGCTCTGCAGGTTCCACATCAAGACCTATACTGTAAAGCTGTTCACGATCCATTGATGTCAATACGGTAACTGCAATCAACTTTGGTCTGTTCTGATATTTAGCAAGAGTTTGGGCAGCTTTACTCATCATTACAGCTCCGCCCAGAGCATGTACATTTACAAGCCAGACACCGAGTTTTGCCGCAGCTTCACAAGCTTTGGACACCGTATTGGGAATATCGTGAAACTTAAGATCTAAAAATACCTTAAAGCCTTTTTCACATAATTTGCCTACCAGTTGCGGACCTGCCGTGGTAAAAAGTTCATTGCCAACTTTAAGACGGCAAATGTCTGGGCTTACCTTGGAAACAAAAGAAAGCGCCTCATCGGCGCTGTTGTAATCCAAAGCAACAATCACCTTGGGATCAAACATAAAAACTCCTCTAATCTCCGTCAATACCGTGTCTTGGTTTCAAGGTTCTCCATCTTCGGCACGACGGACACTGCCAAAACATTACTGATGATTCAAAACCGCATTTTCTGCAGACAAAACGCGGGCTTTGCACTATCTGAGCGTCCATCAGGCTTTTTAATTGCATCAGCGCATCATTTTCTCCTGCCTGCAATTTATGCGAACGCAATTCCATCAATGCAGAAAACAATTTTAGATTTGCCTTATCATGCAAAAAATTAAGTAACATCGCTTCAGCATCGTCAGGTCCTGAACTTAGTTCCGTTGCTTTTACCAATTCAACCATGGCAGAAGCCGAATTGGTTCTGTGAACCAAATCCTCAAGTGCAAATCTGTACTGCGGATCAGCTTTATTTACAAAGCATCGCTTTAAATGATCAAGGCACAATAAACCGTAAACAGGATCGCAGGTCCATGCATCTTTTACCAAAGCAAAGGCCTCAGCGTTTCTCCCTTGTTTTAGCAGGATCTCTGCAAGGCTCAAACGCGGCCTTACCGCTTTAGGATCATTGTTTAAAGCTTTGGTAAAAAAAGACCGTGCTTTTTCAGTATTTCCCTGTCCAAGCTCGGTATTGCCCATCTCACACCAATAATCAGCAAGCCTTCCTTTGATTTCAGTGCCCAAAACTTCAGAGTATGAATCTGC
>CALBLB010000273.1 GCA_937896115.1 uncultured Succinatimonas sp. | reverse complement strand
CAGGGGATTGAAAATCCCCGTGTCGGCGGTTCGATTCCGTCTCTGGGCACCATCTGTTAATCTTTTCTTTATGCCCAGATAGCTCAGTCGGTAGAGCAGGGGATTGAAAATCCCCGTGTCGGCGGTTCGATTCCGTCTCTGGGCACCATCCTTAATAGCTCTGCTGTATTGCATTTTTTTAGTGCGAGACGTAAGTTTTTTTTCTAATTGTGGCAGATGTCAAGCATTCTTTGAATACAGTTGCACATTTGTTGATCTGATCACTTAAACGTCATAACATGTTATATAAGGATAATGATAATAATAAGCAGGTCAGGCTATGCCATATAATCATAAGAATAAAGAAGGCGGACGGGAATCCACTGCAAGATTGTTTTCTGCAGCTTTTGCCAAAGAAGGCGGACAAAACGGAGCGTTAAAGTTTTTGGCTGATAATGCTGTTCCTGTGTGCATCTTCCTGATCACCGGCGTGAAATTTGAAGGAGTGATCAATTCATTTGATCAGTACACCGTAGGGATCGTCGATATCAAAGGGAATCAGCAACTCATTTATAAGGATAAGATCTCTACGCTTACTTTGCGACGTGTAGGCGTTTTTACTCCAAGAATGCATCAAGAGCAGACGGTTTCATCCCAAGATTGATGTTCTGTGGAGCAGTAAATTTATCTTTTGTTAGCTGTCAGCAAGAGAAGATAGCCTTGGATCCCGTTCAGAGCGTTATAACCTGTTAGCATATAAGGGCAAGAGGGCGTATATTTTTCGCTTGACTGACAGATTGGGATTGCATGAGCTCAATCCCAATAATTTAAACTGTCAGTGATTACCGGAATTTACTTTGACTTGTAAAACTTAATCATCTCCCCTTCTTGTACTTCCACACAGTCAAATCCGCCGGCCAACGCAGCCTCAATTCCGAGTTTACCGTCTTCGAAAATCAGACAATCTTCGTTACTTAGTCCAAGCTTTGATGCAGCGGTTAAAAAACTTTCCGGGTGCGGTTTGTGGTGAGTAACGTCGTCGGCGCATACCAAAGCATCTACGTATTTTTCAAGATGATGAAGGCGTAACGTATCCTCGCCGTTAACTCTTTGGGTGCCGCTGGCAATGGCGATGAGTTGTCCCCGATCATGGGCATCTTTTAAGATCTTTTCGATGGGCGCAAAGAGTTTTACTTCGTTTATATGTTCTCGGTACAGTTCTACTTTGCGTTTTACAAAGAGATCTACATCTCCTGCAGGATAACCCATGTCAATAAAACGTCTGACCACGTCTTGTGAAGAGATCCCGCCCCAGGCGTAGATAAGTTTCGGATCGATTTCAAAACCGTGCTCACGGGCAGTCTGAATCCAGGCTCGTACGTGGTGAGGCATGGAATCAAGCAGCGTTCCGTCGAGGTCAAAGATCAGACCGCGATATTTGTTTAAATCCACAGAGAGCATTTTTTCTCCTAAATGATGTGACTTTTAAAGTTCAGGATCTGATCTTAACAGGTGCAAAAGGCTTTTTTTGCCAATAAAGCTTTGCGATTCTGTATCATGCAAATATGAATATACGCGAAATTTCGTGCGATACCGTGGTGATCGGCGCCGGTACCGCAGGTCTTGAAGCTTACAGAGCCGCCTCAGAAGGCGGAGCTGACTGTGTGCTTGCCGACGGCGGCAGACTGGGAACCACGGCACAACGCTCGGGTGAACTTCCCGCTTCTTATCTTATGAATTCTGCATTGGCAGTGCGGGAATTACAGTCTTTTCGCAGTAAAGGTCTGCTTATCCAAGATCCTGAAGTCGAGGCTTCTGGAGTTCTGGGAATGGTAAGAGCCATGCGATCAAGAGCTACTTCTTCAGTGCTGTCTTTTCTTTACCGCATTCCCGAGGAAAAGCGTCTTCACGGTATGGTGAGTTTTGAAGATCCGCATACGCTTATGGTCGGAGATTCGTGTCGCGTGCATTTTAAGACTGCGGTCATTGCCACCGGAACCCAGCCTCTTATCACTTACGAGCAGGCTCAGCTAAAGAACGTCATCACCACCAACGAGTTTTATGAGCAGGAAAAACTGCCGTCTTCTGCAGCGGTATTCGGCAGTACGGCGGTGGGCTTACAGCTTGGACAGGCGCTATCTTATCTTGGGGTGGATGTCACCGTGTTCGGTCAGCGTATGTTATGGGAATTATCAGACGAAGAAGTACTTTCCTGTGCTCTAAATTCTTTCTCATCGCGCTTTAATCTGGCCGTAGATTCTTTCATCACTTCGATAGAGCCTGAAGAGCAGGGATATTCTATCTACTATATAGACGGCGGAAAGTATGAAAATTATCTTTATACAACCGAGGTGATTGCCGCTTCGGCACGTATTCCCAACGTAGGCGGATTGAATTTGCAACGCATAGGGGTCAAGCTTACCCGTGAGGGGTATATACGCACCGAGCCGAACACTATGCAGACTTCGGTCAAACACATCTTTGCAGCAGGCAGTGTCAGAGGAAGTGTTTCTACAGCTCAGGCCGAGGCGGAAGGTCGTTTTGCCGGGATGAATGCGGCAAGACCTGATCATCTTATGGCAATGCCCGAGGCGGTCAATTTACAGATCTGTTATACGGATCCGGTGCTGGCCATAGCAGGTCGCGGATTTGAAGCAATGAAAAAATGGGCTGATGAAAGCGGCGGAACCTTTATTGCGGCAAGGGCATCATTTGGAGATACTCTAAGCGGCAGCGGTCACCATCAGGGCGGAGTTCTGGCTTTGTACGTTGACAAGGATTCACATAGGATCATGGGAGCCGAGCTTTGTGCCCGTGAAGCGGATCATTTGGCTCAGTTTCTGGCGTTTGCCATACGCAAACGTACCTTGGTTGAGGAATTGCTGGATTTTAATTTTGCCCATCTTACCGGCGAAGAAGTGTTAAGCAGAGCCGCAGCCGATGCCGTGCATAAACTTACCGGACGCAGCGGTTATCAGCGTTTGTTGCAACCTTGATCCTAGGCATATAGGTGCTGTGGTAAAATTTTGCCATGGAAAAGAAAATAGCCAAGCTGGTGCTGGCCACCGGCAATCAAGGGAAGGCGCGCGAATTTGCCGCCATGCTCGCACCGTTTGGTTGCGAGATCGTCATGCAAAAAGATCTGGGAGTCAAAGAGCCTGAGGAAACCGGACTTAGCTTTCTTGAGAATGCGATCATTAAAGCCAGAGCAGCGTCGGTTCAGACTAACATGCCTGCTTTGGCAGATGATTCCGGGTTATGTGTGGATGCATTAAACGGGGCTCCCGGGATCTATTCGGCCCGTTTTTGCGGAGAGCACGGTAATGATGAGGGCAACAACGCCAAGTTGTTGGAACTTTTAAAGGATGTGCCGGAGAAAAAACGCACGGCCCGATATTGGTGTGCTTTGTGTCTGGTGCGCTACCCTGAAGATCCGGTTCCTTTGTGTGTTACGGCCTCGTGGGAAGGCAGCATTGCTTTTAAACCGCAGGGTAGAGGCGGTTTTGGGTATGATCCGCTTTTTTTAGTTAAAGGCCGGGATTGCACCGCCGCTTCGTTGCCGCCTCAGATCAAAGATCTGATCTCTCATCGTGCCTGCGCACTGCAAAAGTTGCTTGCAGAGCTTTGCTATTAAGTGTTTTCGGTTAAATGAGTGAAAAGGCTTCAACTCCGCTTGATCTTGCTTTGTACATCCATTATCCGTGGTGCGTGAGAAAATGTCCTTACTGCGATTTCAGCTCATTTGGCAAAGGTGCAGATAAAGAGCGTGACAAACGTTATTTTGCAGCTTTGTTAAAAGATTTTAACTTGCAAAGTGAGTTCATAAACGGCAGGAAATTTGTGAGTGTCTATTTCGGAGGAGGTACACCTTCTTTATGTCCTCCGGTACTCATGGCCGGTTTTCTTGAGCAGTTAAAGCCTTATCTTGCTGAGAATTGCGAGATCTCCATGGAGGCTAACCCTGGAACTGTAGACAAAGCAGTTTTCAGAGATTTTTATCAGGCCGGGGTTAATCGCTTAAGTATCGGAGTGCAGAGTTTTGATGACAGGGCATTGGCAAAACTAGGTCGTATCCACAGAAGCAAAGAGGCTTATTCAGCCGTTGAGCAGGCCTTGAAAGCCGGGTTTTCAAATATAAACATCGATTTGATGCACGCACTGCCGGGCCAAAGCTCGGATGCGGCTTTGGCAGATCTTAAAAAAGCCTGTTCTTTGGATATCACCCACCTTTCGTGGTATGAACTTACCATAGAAGAAGGTACGGTCTTCGGACGCCATCCTCCCAAACTGCCTGATGAAGATACTATGGTTGATGAGGAAGAGCGCGGGTTTGCTTATTTAAGTGAACAAGGCTTTGAACGTTATGAAGTCTCGGCTTTTGCCAAAAACAACTTAAAATGTGTACATAATCGCAATTATTGGCTTTTTAACGATTATTTGGGTATAGGGGCCGGTGCCTGTGGCAAAATCTTTAAAGCAGGGATCACAAAAAGAAGATCGTGCCCTGAAGATCCTGAACTTTATATATCGGGTGACTATGGTAAGTATCAAAGTGTTGATATCAATGATCTGCCCTTTGAATATGTATTGAACCGTTTAAGACTTTACGGTCGTGTGGAGGATTATGAATTCACCAAAACCACGGCTTTACCTTACGAATGTTTAAAAAAACGACTTGAAAGTGCGCAAAATGACGGTTTGTTGAAACTTGACGCACATGGCTTTGAACTTACGCATCTTGGAAGAAGGATGCTCAACGACATATTGGAATTATTTCTGTGAAAAAGAAGATCATAAGTTTTATCGAAAAATTAAACCCCATCAAAGCAAAGGATCATGCCTTAAATGAAGGGGATGAAGTCGATACAAAACTGCAAAAGCAGGCTGTTTCAAATAAAAAAATTGGCAAAGATTCAAAAAAAAGCAAGATCTTGAGTTTTGATCCCTCTCCCAAAGGAGATCCTGCCAAGAATTTTAAAAAAGCTCTGTTTAACGTATGTGTGCGTTATCATCCGGATTTCGGTTCAATTGCAGGGCTAGGTCTGGTGTCGGGACTGCTGGGAAAAGAAGGGTATGCAGATACAGCCAAAATAGACAAAAAACTTTACACCGATACTTTAAAAGAGCTTACCGACGGCGGTATGTTGCAGGCACTGCCCGGGTATGAGATTTATGCTCATCCTGCTCAGATCTCAGAGGGCAGCGGCAAAGTGCTTGCCCGTGAAGAATCCGATATCTTAAGCGAGGATCGCAGCAGGCGTTATGTGAACCGCGTTTGTGATCAAAACGGCAACGAATTGCGCGTAAAAAGTTCCATAGTGATCCTGCCCGGGGATGAAATAGCCTTTGACGCTGTAGGAGACGTAGCTTACGTAAAGCAACTTGTTAAAAAACGTGTATGTGTTTTAACAAGTTGCTTTACGTAAGCTACGTC
>CALBLB010000272.1 GCA_937896115.1 uncultured Succinatimonas sp. | reverse complement strand
GCCTCTCTGAACTTAACGATGTGGCTTTGCTCATCCTTACAGGTTATCTCACCATCAAGGAAAAACTAAGTGACAGAGTTTTCTTGGTTAATTACCCGAATGAAGAAGTCGCATCTTCGATGGCACAGCTGTACGGAGAAAAGCTATGCTCTCAGGAACAAAGCCAAAATTTACTGCTGGCTTTTAAGAAGCAAAGTCCTGAGGAAATTTTCAAACGCTTAAATGCCTTACTTCTTTCAATTCCGTATCAGCATTATCCCATCAGCAACGAATCGGAATTAAGAACCGTACTTGGCTTGGTGTTAAAAGGTTGCGGACTTAAACGCACTTATTTTGAAAGCAGTAATGCTCTTGGCAGATCTGATATAGAAGTCGATGCCTTAAACCGTTACTTTGTCATAGAACTTAAATATGCCAGAGAAGATGACGATCCTGAGAAACTGCTAAAAATTGCCGTAGAGCAGATAAAAACCAAGCATTACGGAGAGCAGAACAGCCCCGAACTTCCGCATATACGTATGGCTTTGGTGTTCTCAAATAAGGAGCGTTGCTTTGTTGCTCATGAGATATTTTGACCGTTTTGGAGAAAATAAGGACGTATTTAAGCAACAGTCAAAATCGCGGGCGGTACAAGTGGAAAGAAAATTGCTGACAGAGCTTGAAAAATGGAGATTAAATTCTCAACGCAAGCCTTTGATCTTACAAGGAGCACGGCAAGTCGGAAAAACGTGGTTGTTAAAAGAATTCGCTCGCAGATCTTACAAAAATTTTGCATACGTTAATTTTGATGAAAATCCAGGAATTAAAGAACTTTTTTCTTCAGATCTCAGAATTGACCGTTTGTTAAAACTCCTGTCTTTTGAGACCGGAGTGACTATCAATGCTCATGAAATCCTGCTGATTTTTGATGAGATCCAGGAATGTCCTCGTGCACTGACAGCTCTTAAATATTTTTGTGAAGAAGCACGGGATATTCATGTGGTTGCCGCCGGATCTCTGCTGGGATTAACGGTTCACGAAGGCAGCGGTTTTCCTGTGGGAAAGGTCAACATGCTGTCGCTTTTTCCCATGAGTTTTGAAGAGTTTCTGTCTTCATCCAAAAACGGGGAAAAACTTGCACGAGTGATTGCGTCGGGTGATCCCGAACTTTTGAAACTTTATTCAGCCCAATTGCGTGAAGAATTCAAGTTATACCTTTTTGTAGGAGGAATGCCAGAAGTTGTAAGCTCTTTTCGCAGGAATTCTCAATGGCAGGATGCCCGTACGGTTCAAGAAGAAATTTTGCAAGGTTATCGCTTTGATATTTCAAAACGTTTAAACGGCAAAGAGCTTGAACACGTTTTGGCGGTTTTTGAATCGATACCGCAACAGCTTGCCAAAGAAAACCGACGTTTTGTGTTCTCAAAAATAAGAGAAAGTGCCAGAGCCCGCGATTATCAGAAAGCCATTGTGTGGCTGACCAATGCCGGGATAGCCGTGAAAGTTCCGAGGGTAACCAAACCTAGGATCCCGCTTTCATCCTACCAAGAACAGTCTATATTTAAATTTTTCCTTGCAGATGTCGGACTTTTAGGAGCAATGGCAGGTCTTAATCCGTCAAGTGTACTTGCAGGTAATACACTGTTTAATGAGTTTAAAGGTGCCCTTACCGAACAATTTGTGCGCCAGCAATTGCAAAGTGCTCTTGATCTTAAACCTTACTACTGGTCTGCAGATAATTCCCGTGGAGAAATTGACTTTTTGGTTCAGGACAGATGTGATCATGGTAACTCTAAGGTAGTTGCCATCGAAGTTAAAGCTGAGGAAAATCTTAAGGCTAAGAGTCTTAAAGCATTTAAAGATCGTTACCCGGAGATCTTGGCGCTGAGATTGTCATTGTCGGATCTCAGAGAGCAGGATTGGATGTGCAATGTGCCGTTGTATGCGTTTTCCAATCGATGTTTTTGGCTAAAGAGCGATCAAAATCAATAAATGAAAACCGGTTATGTTTTTAAACACAACCGGTCGTTTTTAAATGAAGCATATACCCATGAGGTTATGCAACGATGCGTCAGTCTTTTTGAGAAAGAGGCAACAGATCAGTAGAGTCTGCTGTGGCGAGCATTCTCGCGGGCCACTTTCTTGGCGTGACGCTTGGCAGCAGATGCTTTGGCGCGCTTACGGATAGTAGTAGGCTTCTCGTAAAACTCGCGGGCTCTGACGTCGGCTAAAATACCGGCTTTCTCGCAGGAACGCTTAAAACGTCTTAAAGCCACATCAAACGGCTCATTCTCACGTACTCTAATGACTGGCATGTGGAAAACCACCTCACTTTTAAATTAACAGGGGTCGCATAGCGACATTAAAAAACTGCGTTATTCTACCACTTACAAGGATAAAAACCTAAAAAAACGCTTAAAAATCGCTTTTTGTGTGCAAGATCACAAGCTGTCTTAAAAATCTTTTTAAAAATCAAAAAAATAGATCAGATTAAAGGTAAGTTGCAGCGTGCGATATATGCATTCTGTTGCCGTTTAGACATAAAGTTTTTGTCAACTGAGCATTTCTAAAAAATTTAGGGCAAGGAATTTTGCTAAAATGATCCCTTGTTTGATGATTTTTTCTGAGCCTATCTTTGCTCTGCGTATTGTTTAAAGATGCAGAGCAAAGATAAGGTAAGGTTTGAGAGTTAGAGGCTTTTAAGATGCGGATCTTGGGAATAGAGAGTTCCTGCGATGAAACCGGCGTGGCAGTCTATGACGATGAAAAAGGTCTTTTGTCGCATGTACTGCACACTCAAATTGCCATGCACGCAGAATACGGCGGAGTGGTGCCGGAGCTTGCCAGTCGCGATCACATCAAAAGAGTGGTGCCTCTTATAAGATTGGCGCTTGAAAAAGCCTCGATCACTCCAAAAGATCTTTGTGCCGTAGCTTATACCGCAGGCCCTGGGCTCATAGGTGCATTGCTTACAGGTGCCATGGGGGCAGTAGCTTATGCCAAAGCTTTGGATCTTCCCACAGTTCCGGTACATCATATGGAAGGACACCTTTTAGCACCTATGCTTGAAGATCCCAAACCTGAGTTTCCCTTCGTTGCGTTGCTGATCTCAGGCGGGCACACCATGCTTATAAAGGTGGAGCGCCCCGGATCATATGAACTTTTGGGGCAGAGCATCGATGATGCCGCAGGTGAGGCTTTTGATAAAACGGCCAAGCTTTTGGGGATCCCTTACCCGGGCGGTCCGGAGCTTGAAAAATTGGCCAAGCAAGGTCATTCTGGGGCCTTTGTGTTCCCGCGTCCCATGCTTAAGAACCCCGGGTGTGATTTCAGTTTTGCAGGACTTAAAACCGCAGTTTTAAATGCCTGTCTTGAACATCAAGAAGATCTTGATAAAAAGCGGGCGGATATTGCACTCGGGTTTACCGAAGCCGTTGCCGATACCTTAAAACATAAATGCGAGCGCGCTTTGAAACAAACCGGGATGAAACGTCTGGTGGTTGCAGGCGGTGTCAGTGCCAATTTTGACATCAGAAATGCTTTGCAGCAGCTCATGCAGAAAATGCACGGCGAGATCTTTTTTGCCCGCAGGGAGTTTTGTACCGATAACGGTGCCATGATAGCTTACGCCGGTATGCAGCGTTTCAAAGCAGGGCAGATTGGCGATTATACGGTGAAAGTGCACCCGCGTTGGCCTTTGACCTCACTTAAAGCTTTGTAATGGATAGAATACTTATAGAAGATCTCGCGTTTGACTGTATTATCGGGATCTTAAAAGAAGAGCGTGTCAAAGAGCAGAAACTGCATGTAGACGTAAGCTTGGGCTGTGATTTAAGTACGGCGGCATCAAGCGGCAAAGTCTCTGACACGGTAGATTATTTTGCGCTTGCAGAACGTATCAAGGCTTTTGCAAGACAAAGAAAGGCAGGGCTTTTGGAGGAATTGGGCCAGGAGCTTTGTCAAATGATTTTCAACGAGTTTAAAGTAAGTGAGATCACTCTTAAGCTCATGAAGAGTTCGGCTGTGCCCGGTGCCCGCGGTGCGGGGATCGA
>CALBLB010000271.1 GCA_937896115.1 uncultured Succinatimonas sp. | reverse complement strand
ATTTACGCCTCCACCCTTTCTAAAAACGCCCGCGTTTTAAATTGTTTTTCTTATACCGGTGGCTTCGGGCTTTGGTGTTTAAAAGGCGGTGCCAAACGTGTTGAAAACGTTGACGTCTCAAGACAGGCACTTGATGAGGCCAAACAAGGAGTGGTGTTTAATCATCTCGACCCGGGTCGTTGCCGTTTTATCAAAGAAGATGTATTTGCTTTTTTGCGCGAGCAGGTTGAAAAAGGAGAAAAATACGATCTGGTGATCCTCGATCCCCCGAAGTTTGCCGAAAGCGCCGCTAATTTGCGCCGTGCCTGCCGCGGATATCAGGACATCATGCGTCTTGGTTTTTCACTGCTTAATAAAGGCGGCAACCTTTTGGCATTCTCCTGCTCAGGTTTGGTAGGTCCCGAGCTTTTCCAAAAGCTTGCCGCCGATGCCGCCCTCGATGCAGGAGTTGACGCCGTCATTCGTCATACTCTGCGCCAAGACAGCGATCATGTAGTATCTCTTCCCTGCCCTGAAAGCTTCTATTTAAAAGGTTTGCACTGCGAGGTTATATGATGCTTAAGGTAAAAATCATCGAAGTCACTCCCTTTGCCGAAAACTGCCGCATACTCTATGACGAGCAGCACCGCGAAGCGGTGGTGTGCGATCCGGGGGACGCGGCAGATCTTATAAAAAGCACTCTTGATGCCCTAAATTGCAAACTGCAAGCCATCATCATCACCCACGGACATCTTGATCATATAGGCGCGGTGGCAGATCTTACAGAGCTAACCCATGCCCCGATCATAGGGCCTGCCAAAGAAGATGCCTTTCTTATTCAAGGGATCTTGGGGCAATCGCGCATGTTAGGACTTAAAAGTTGCAAAAGCTTTGGCACGCGCTATGTAAATGACGGCGAAATCCTGCATCTTTTCTCAAACGACAAACTGGCGGTAAAAGTCATTGCCACTCCGGGACATACCCCCGGAGGCGTGTGTTTTTATTGTGCAGAAGAGAAACTTTTACTCTCAGGCGATACCGTGTTCTACGGCTCCGTAGGCAGAAGCGATCTGCCTGGCGGCGATGAAGAGACTTTGATAGGCTCCGTACGTAAAGTTTTAAACCTGCCCGTCGACACCAAGATCTGCCCGGGACACGGGCCTGACACTTCGGTAGAATTTGAACGCCGCTATAATCCTTATGCTGAGTAAGTACGTAATAAGACGGGGAATTCCCCGTCTTAATGAAAGAAATTCTCTATCTGCTCATGAGTAAGCGGCGGCAAGTTGCGAAAACGTCTCTCCTCGTTTAACCAGTTCTCTTCCTTACTTTCAAGATCCATACGCAAAAGATAGCCTTTTTCATCAAGTGCTTTTTCAAGCTCTGTATGGCTGATCTTCTGCAACTTGGCATGTTTTGACAGCATCAGCGCCATCATGAACTTAGGTTTTCCAAAAGCCTCGAGCAAAGCTCCGGGAATTTTTCCGAAACTGTCTTTTTCCTCGATATAAAGATAAGTACGTAACTTCTTGGAGCTCTTATATACGTACACCATGCGCTCTTTCATAACTTTTCCTTAAAATTAAGTAAGTTAACAGCATTAATCAAGTATATTGCACTTTACCGTATCTTTTACTGCCCGTGAAAAATGCGTATTTTTCCGCAAGCTGTGAGTGCAACATTTTTAATTTTTGCAAGCTTAGATTAAAATCATTACCACAATCAAGGACTGAGGTCTTTTTTTAATGAGCGATCCCACCTCTTCTGCAAAACTTGGCACTTCCAATCAATCACTGCGCTCGGGCTCTTTTACGAGTACCGGTTACGCCTTAAAAACCTTCGTGATCACCAAAGGCAGTGTAGATGAATTGCGCGAGATCTTGGAAAAACGCGTAGATACTGCTCCTGAAGGTTTCTTCACTAACGCCCCCATAGTGCTCGATGTTTCTGAAGTCTCAGCTCCGCAACAACTGCCGTTTGACAATTTAAAAAAGCTTTGCAGAGAGCACGGACTGTTTCTTTTGGGCCTCTCCGGGATCACCGATGAGGACATTGCCAAAAAAATGGGGCAGGCAGGCATACCGGTGGTCAATTCCTCGCGCTATGCCCGCGTACGTGAAGAAAATTTCAAACCGCGTGTGATCACTAAAACCGTCGAAGTCGAGGTGGAAAAGATCGTACGCGATCCTGAGCCTATGCTGGTTATTAGGCGCAACGTACGCTCTGGCGAGAGTATTCAGGCTCCCGGGAACTCGGTGACCGTTTTGGGCTCGGTAAGCCGCGGTGCCAGGATCATCGCCTCACATCATGTGATAGTCCTTGGGGATCTCTTAGGTGAGGTATACGCAGGCTCTCCTAAAAGCAGTCACGATCCTGGAACTCCGCAAGCTTTTATATACTGCGGCGGACGTTTCGGTCCTACCTTTGTTGCCATAGCCGGCAATTACCAGACGGCTGACGACATGGAGCATGAAAATCTTCCTATGGATTCAGGACGAGAAATGCGCGGTCTCATCGTTACCTGGGACGGACATCGTCTCAATTACATACGTAGTCGCGATTTCACAAATCAGCTTACTCAGCATACAATTTAGCAATCAATTATTTTTTTACCCGAAGCTCCTCTATATATTGAGCTTTAAAGCAGGAACAAGCGATGTCAGATAAAGCAAAAGAAGTGAATGAAGAAACACAAGTTAAGGAACAGGCTCAGGAACTAGAAACAGAGCAAACTGCCAAAGCTTTGGAAGAAGAAAAGGAGCAAACCGCCGTTCCTACCGCTTCAGAAAAGTTAGAAGAAGAAGCCGAAGACTCTGGTCTTTCACCTGAGCCTTTTCATGAACGCATCATAGTGGTGACCTCAGGCAAAGGCGGTGTAGGCAAAACTACCTCGTCAGCTGCCATTGCCACCGGGCTTGCCTTAAAAGGCCACAAAACTGCAGTTATCGATTTTGACGTGGGTTTGCGTAATCTCGATCTCATCATGGGATGCGAACGTCGCGTAGTCTACGATTTAATCAACGTGATTTCAGGAGAAGCCAAACTCAATCAGGCTTTAATCAAGGACAGGCGCGTCTCGGATCTTTATATCCTGCCGGCCTCTCAAACCAAGGACAAGGATGCCCTGACTTTAAAAGGTGTTGAAAAAGTATTTCGCGATCTTGACGCCATGGGCTTTGAATACGTGATCTGCGATTCTCCTGCAGGTATCGAAACCGGTGCGCTTATGGCTTTATATTTTGCAGATGATGCCATCGTCACTACCAATCCTGAAGTATCCTCCGTACGCGATTCGGATCGCATCATCGGGATCTTAAACGCCAAATCCCGCCGTGCCGAATTGGGACTTGAACCGGTATCGGCAAAACTGTTGCTTACCCGTTATCTGCCGGGAAGAGTTAAACGTAACGAAATGCTCTCGGTTGAAGACGTTCAAGAGCTTTTGACCATACCGCTTTTAGGCGTGATCCCTGAGTCTCAGGATGTACTTAAAGCATCAAATTCAGGCAATCCAGTGATCCTTGAGAAAAATTCCGACGCAGGTCAGGCTTATGCCGATGCGGTGGAACGCCTGCTTGGCAATGAAATGCCGTTGCGTTTCGTTACCGAAAAGAAAGGCTTTTTAAGCATGCTGTTTGGTAAGAATTAAAAGAGGTGGGAAATGTCATTGCTTAAGATCATTTCAGACGCCATCTTTAAAGACGGCCAAAAGGAAAGTGCCCGTGAAAGTGCCAAACAGAGGTTGCATCTCGTGCTGATAAACGATCGTGCCGGTCGCGACACTCCTGATTTCATGCCCAAATTAAGACAAGAGATCATCGAAGTTTTGAAAAAATACGTCCCCATAGCCGGTGAAGACGATGTGGAGATCAGTATTGCCAACAAAGATGACACCTCCATTATGGAGATGTCGGTATCGCTTGAAAAAGCTAAAAAGCAGGCTAACTAAGATAAGTTACCAACGCCATCATTTCTGCAAATAAACGACTGTTATTAGTCTAAAATGCCGCTACACCTGAGTATCCCTCAGGTGTTTTTTGATGGTTGCGGATTTTATGCATTTAATGTTTGACAACCTCCTGCATATCCGTTAAAAAGAAAAAAAAACACTTTATCTCTCCATCTTAAGAAGGGCTTATATATGCCGGATCCGTTGGAAATAAAAAAATACCTTGCAGGCCCTCAAAGAAAAGAAGATCTCGATCCTACCAACGACATATTCTTCAAATTTATCTTCGGTAAGGAAGAACGTAAGCAGATTACGATTGCATTTTTAAACGATCTTCTAAAAAAGCATTTGGGGCGTGAAATTAAAGATCTCAGTTTTGATAAAACTGAAAATAACCCGAACTCTAAAGCCGACAAACTCTCAAGACTGGATATATCCTGCGTACTTGACGGCGGGGAGAAGGTGGACGTTGAAATGCAGGTGTGCGATGAGCACAACATCAAACGGCGTACTTTATATTACTGGTCAACGCTTTTCATGTCGTCCTGTCATAGTGGGACAAATTACAAAGATCTGTGTCCTGCGATATGTATCAATATTTTGGACTTTGTTTTGTTTCCCGAGCGTGAACGATCTTTTGCTTCATTTTCGATAAGAGAAGATGAAGATCACGAATTGCTTAGCAAAGATCTGAACATTAATTTTCTGGAAATACCCAAATTCCGCAAGAA
>CALBLB010000270.1 GCA_937896115.1 uncultured Succinatimonas sp. | reverse complement strand
GTTTTTCTTGCCAAAGTTTCTCTATTGCCAGATCTTTAAAATCTCTGACACCGTACTTAAACAAGGATTCAAAAGTTGAAACAAGCAACGATTTGCCAAAACGTCTCGGGCGAGAAAGGAAGATCGGCGTACTGATACTTCTCGTTAAAGAGAAAATGAGCGCGGTTTTATCAACATAGATGCGTCCTGACTTTCTAAGTTCAGTAAAACTGGTCGCCCCAAGAGGCAATTTCATCAAATCAAGATTGCTGAAAAATTTTTCACCCATAAAAATAAAGTTTTTTCCAAAATACCAATTAGAAATTGTCGATTATCATTGATACTTTTGCAGTTCATGCATTATTTTTAATTTCTACTTCTGATCCTTAATTTCAAACACAATAACTTGATTTATCAAAGATAAAATTTCACTTGAAATATATTTGCTCTGATATCACATATTGCCAGTATCATGAATAAGTACCGCAGTCTCCGCTCCTGCCCGTTCACTGAGCTGAGAATTATGCAGAATATCGATTACACAAAATATACCCACAGTTTTACTCTTTTACAAATGCAAAACTAAAGCAACAACCATGAAAAGATATGTTAAACGTATGGACAAATATACATACCAAAACACGAAACAAACCGCTTAAGAATGCGGTTTTGCGTGAATAAATATGATATTAAATGAGATTGTATAAACGAGGATATATGGTGCGGAAGAAGGGACTCGAACCCTTACACCGAAGGCGCCAGAACCTAAATCTGGTGCGTCTACCAATTCCGCCACTTCCGCACAGTGTTCTAAAGGAAAAGGATTTAAATAGGATGGGGTGGCTAGAGGGGCTCGAACCCACGACAACTGGAATCACAATCCAGGACTCTACCAACTGAGCTATAGCCACCACAGTTGAAACTGTTAATTCATATCGTTATTTCTTCCCGTCCAGCAAGCTGGATGGCGCGTCCTAAAGGAATCGAACCTTTGACCCACAGCTTAGAAGGCTGTTGCTCTATCCAACTGAGCTAAGGACGCTCAAGTGGTCGGTGATATAGGATTTGAACCTACGACCCCCTCGTCCCGAACGAGATGCGCTACCGGACTGCGCTAATCACCGTGTGAATTAACGGGGTCATATGATAACAGAACTCTTTTGAACGTCAACACTTTTTTTAATTTTTTCACTGCACGCGAATTAAAAAATGCTAACAATCGGCTTTTAAACGGGATTTTCCCGGTCGTCTAGAAATGTTCACCAGTGCTTTCCAATAAGAAAACTCTGCACTTTTAACGTCGGTTTAACCTGCTTGCACTCCGTCTTTACAAGATCATGTTAGAATTTCGGCAATTTAAAGATAAGGAAAAAAATAAAATGAAAAGATCTTCACATTTGGCCCGTCGTATGACGACCATAAACAGAACCAGACGCCGCCGCACCTTTATGCGTGCTATCAAAGCAAGACGTCTTGCCCGCCAGGAAGTATTCTTCCTTTTGGAAGATACTCGCAATTAAGTTCTTTCTCCCTGCATTGGCATTTTTTTTGCTTACTCTTCTTGAAACAACCCGAAAAGATTAAAACTTGTCGGCACAAAGTTGCCGCTTCCAAGGAGAGAGCCATGTTCACTCGCAGGGGACTTAACGCCTATCGTCAAAACAGTACCAGAACCGAACTGTCGGTTGCAGATCCTTATACCATAACCAAGATGTTATTTCAGGGAGCTTTTGAAAGATTGATGCAGGCCAGAGGTGCGATAGAACACGGAGATCTGGCCTTAAAAGGTTCAAAACTGGCGTCGGCTTCCACGATTATAGAAAATCTGCGCGGAACGCTGGACTTCAACGCCAATGCAGATCTTGCTCAAAAACTCTTTGACATGTACACCTACATAATCGATCGTATCGCTGATGCTTCGGTGAAGATCAGCATTGAAAGCATCGATGCTGCCCTTAAGGTACTGTTGCCGCTAAAAAACGCCTGGGATCAGATCCCGCTCTCAGAGCAACAAAAAGCTGCCGCTCAACGCAATGCCGTTCAACATGATGCAGCTTCAGTTACCGGAAACGGAGCCATAGCTCAAGGCGCAGTTTGATGGAGTAAAAAATGCCTTGGATGTTGCTGTCAATCGCCGCAGGAGCCGTAGCAGGAGCATTGTTGCGTTGGGGGATCACTTTATATTTTGCCCCCAAATGGCAGCTTTTACCGGCAGGAACTCTGATCTGCAACCTTACAGGGGCTTTCATCATCGGTTTGTCCGCAGCTTTTTTCTCGCTGCACGTAAGCTCACCTTTGCTTAAACTTTTTTTGGTCACAGGCTTTCTTGGCAGTCTTACTACTTTTTCTACATTCAGTTTGGAATCAGCAAACATGATCACCCAAGGAGAGTATTTCAAGGCTGTATTTCATACGGTGATGCATTTGACGGGCTCTGTAACCTTAGCACTTGTAGGTATGTGTTTAGGTCACAAGATTTTTTCCTGATCTTAAATTAAGGCTCTTCAAGCCTTACCTTTTCTGTCACAATGGACAAAAAACTTTCGGAGAAGATCATGGAAGATCATGATATCGAGCAATTGATCTTAAAACTTGAAACGCTGTACCAGAATATTGCCTTGTTAGCAGAGCAGGAAAATTACGATGAAGCGATCAACGCTCAACAAGAACTGCAGCGGGAAATAGACAAGCTTTCTTCTGTCTCAAAAACAGATCTTGCTCCCTACTACCAACGCCTTGTTGCTTTACGCGAAGGGATCAAAGCTTCATTTGATCAATTTGCCGTAGCGGAGCTTGCAGTCCGCCAGAAACTTTTATCCTCCCGCAAGAAAAAAGCCGGAATTCAGGCTTATCGCTCCAGTATCTTAATGAAATGAACACCAAGTTTTCGGATCTTGACGCTCTGGCTTTAAAACAACAACCGCTCACTGCAAAAGAAGTTCAACGATTAAAGGCTTTGTCTTCTCTGCAGGGCAAGATGGCCGATATGCTTATAGCCCGTTTTGCCCAAAACATCAAAGCTTTTGAAGACTTTATGCCGGACATCGCGGCAACTTTCAAACACTACCTTCCGTCTACTCCGCTTGAATTCTTTTGTACGGAAAACGGCATTCCCAACCTCATTTTTCCGGATAAGGATCATGAAATCCTTTACAAAACCGACGATCCTCTGGCTTTATGCGACAAACAAGCGGAGCTTGCCTTACAAAATCATGTTTTTATAGGCACAGGCTATAAAAAAGAATATGACGCTTACGGTCAGATCCATTTTCGTTATTTAGGTGAGGCTGTAGATACAGTCAAAACAGCTTTGCTGAATGAAAAACGCAACCATACTGCTGCCGAATTAAAGTCTTGTCCCAATGCCGTAGTAGTCGGACTTGGTCTTGGATACATCTTGCAAAGTCTTTACGAACGTTGCGAAATAGTAAATCTGGTAGTTATAGAACCGAATACGGATCTCTTTTTTGCTTCGCTGCACACCTTTGACTGGGCTTTTTTTCTTCACTACCTAAAAGAAAACGGATTTGGCATCAATCTGCTCATAGGACAGACTCCTTCTCAACTTACAGAAGATCTAGGCAGTTACTATACCCATCACGGCCGTTTTCTCAGCGGGCAATGTCTGTGTCTTGTACATTATGCCACCGCTGAAATCAAAGAACTGGTAAACACCCTGCTTAAAGATTATCACCGCCTGCACGCTGCCATGGGATTTTTTGACGATCAGTTATTTGGGATCTCTCACGGTCTTTTTGCAGCCTCCCATCATTCCCGTTTTTTAAGATCCGACGTCAATCTTCCAAAAGATATGCGTAGTCTGCCTCTTTTCGTCGTCGGCAGCGGACCGTC
>CALBLB010000269.1 GCA_937896115.1 uncultured Succinatimonas sp. | reverse complement strand
CTTGCTCCTAAAGCCTTCGAGACATTTTTATTGGAGGCTTAAGGTCTATTACATGCACTTTTTCTGATCTATTTAAACCAAAACATTGCATTTTTTCCTACCATAAACAAAAACTCCCCGCACAGGCAGGGAGCTTCGTAAGGTCAAAACCGTTTTTTACTTGAGTACTTTGATCTCTTTGTAATACTTAGCAGCACCTTCATGTAAAGGCAAATTGGCTATATCTTTGACGGCATTCTCCGGGGTAAGTCCTTTAAGATTGCCCTGTGCCTGTCCCAATTCGGCGATGTTTTCCCAGAAAGTCTTGGTAAGATCATATACGGTCTGCTCGTCCAGATCTCCGCGGCAGAACATCACCATCTTGATGGCGGAAGTCTTTACATCCTGATCTTGTCCCGGATAAGTGCCGGCAGGAATGGTATAAGGAGCATACCAAGGGAACTTTTCTTTCAAGGCTTTCAATACCGCGTCATCAACATTCAAAAGCTTGCTGCCGCTGCTGCAGGCCTGAGTAACCGCCGATGCCGGGATCCCTGACATGATCCACGCACCGTCAATGGTGTTGTTCTGCAACATATCGGCTGCATCCGTAAAGGTGATGTATTCGGCCTTGATATCATCGGGGAAATTCAAACCGGCAGCCTTAAAATGGTTTTCACACTCTCCGTAGACGCTGGAGCCAGCAGAAGCTACGGCAAAATGCTTGCCCTTAACTTCGGCAAGACTGTTGATGCCGGAAGCCTTGGTGACCACCACCTGATTGGGGTTGAAATAAAGACCGGCAATGACTTTAAGATCAGGATAAGCATAACCTTCAAAACTGTCAGTTCCGTTTAAAGCCTGATAGCAATTGCTGGAAATGGCAATTGAAACCTGAGCCTCGCCTTCTGAAACCAGATTCAGATTGGCAATACCGCCTGCCGATGCCTGGCTTGATGCACTGACATAGTCTATCTTGCTGTCCCATAAGTGGGTAATGGCAGCGCCTACGGCATATAAGGCACCGGATGCGGAAGCCGTAGGAAAGTTAATGGTTACCTGAGCATGATCACTTGCCATAGCATTGCATGAGAGGATCCCGCCCACACAGGCCATCAGAATTTTCTGAAAGTGCTTAGTCATAAATACTCCTTAAGTTAGAGATAAAATCCTCGGACACCTTATTTTAGTGCCTGGTCTTTTTTGAAAAATTGGATAAGCGTCACGACAAGAAGCAGTCCTATACCCAAAACGTCGGTCATGAACCCCGGATACAAAAGCAAGGGGCATACGGATAAGAGTATGAGTCTTTCAAGAAGCGTACAGGATCTTATAAAGTAATTCTGCAAGGCCCCTGCCAGAACAACGGTACCAAGCGATGCCGTAAAGCCTATCCAAAGATAGGTTCCTATGCCAACGCCGTCGACAACTCCGATGAGCAATACAGGATTGGTCAGGAAGA
>CALBLB010000268.1 GCA_937896115.1 uncultured Succinatimonas sp. | reverse complement strand
CCCGGGTGATTGCATCCGCCGAGGTGTAAAGCTTCTTTGTTTAAAGGAGCGGTAACTATGGCGTGAATGTCGTGATTTAAGGCGTCTTTAACGGCCCTTTCTATAAAGAGGTAGGAACCCTTACCGCATTCAGGCTGAATTTTACCGTATTCAAAGTTTTCAGGAATGCAGTTTAAATCTATGACTTCCAGTCTGTCGACAGAGGGAGCGGCTTCTTTGGGAGATGAGATCACATGGATTTGAACTTTGGAGTGCAGGATCTCGGCGGCACGTTTTAAAACTTTGGCGTCTCCGTATACCACAGGACGGGCTTTTTCATAAAGTTTGGGATCTGTGCAGGCTTTGATGGTGATCTCTGCACCTATGCCCGCAGCATCTCCCATGGTAATTCCAAGAACCGGTTTCTTCATCGGTAACCTCCGAATATGCAGTCAATATGTGATTGCATTTTTGCAAAAAATAAAAACTCTTAACAATTTGTGATTATAAATAATCATTAAAATCACGCAAGCTAAAAAACAGTGATCCTGATCACATATTTTTCTAAGGAGTTTAGTCTTGTAAAAAGCGAAAAATATACCTGTAACATGAGATAACAGTTACGTATTGTCGTTTGTTTTGTTAAAGACAAAATACATAAATATCTTGTATTTCAAAATGATATTTATGATTTTAGATAAATACGACATATTTTGTATGTAAAATATGCGTGAATACGCTCACAAAATTTGAATATTGGTTTTTTATAATCAAAAAATGACCTATACTAAAAGCGTTCAAACATACATACAAAGTTTTTTTCCTACGCAGGTGAGAAAGAAACTGATACACATAAAGGAGTAATTCATGAACAAATTCATGTCTTCGATCCTGATGGCTGCAGTTATGGCTTCCGTCAGTGCAGCAAACGCCGCTCCCGAGCTTAAAGGTCCGGTGACCCTGACTTTTGCCGCTCAGGAAGTGGGTACTGCTGCTTATAACTATGCAACGGCTTTGCAGACCGTGATGTTAAAGGAATTGCCTGAAGGCTCGAAAATTGCCATTACCACCACTTCACCAGGCGGTGTAGGCGCTCCCATCATCGTTGACAATGCCGCCAAATGCGACATCGTGATGTCCAATGCCGGTCCTGCCAAATGGGCAGCTGAAGACGGTATTTTGGGACGACCCAAGACTGAACATACTGCAGCTTTGGCAGGCGGTTTGGGACATGACTTCATTAACGTGATGTTTACGAAGAAATTCGTGGATAAAACCGGCATTAAGACTGTTGAAGAGCTGGTAGCGAAAAAATACCCCGTCAAGATCGTCATTAAAAAGAACGGAACTTTGGGCGAATTGTCAGCAGAAAAGGTATTTGAAGCACTGGGAGCCAAGCTTGACGATGTCAAAGCCTGGGGCGGTGCGGTTGAGAAAACCGGCGGCGATGCCATCAAATCAGGGTTGCAGGACGATCTTTACGACATGACCATCGATCATATAGGTGCAGGTCAGTCCAATACCACCGAGTTGTGCCTGACACACGAAATGGTTGATATTCAGCTTGGCGATGAGACCATGAAGAAGCTTGTCGACATGGGCTACAACTATGTTTCCGTGGCTCCCGGTACTTGGAAGGGACAAAATACCGAGATCAAGACCGTAGGCTCTCAACAGATCGTAATGGTTTCTTCAACCATGGATGATGCCGTGGCTTATACCCTGACTAAGGCCATTGTTGAGCATCGCGATGAATTGGGCGACAGCGTTGCCGCTTTGCAATACTTTGATCCTAAAGTTGCTGGTACCAAGCTCATGACCGGTGTAAAACTGCATGAAGGCGCCAAAGCTTACTACGAAGAGAACGGTTACTCCGTTGAATAATTACAAATAATAGTCCGTGTAGGGGGAGCCTGTGCTCCCCCATAATTTCCCGACCTAAAGAATTTATCCGCGACCAACAAGAAGATTAAGCTGAGAATTTTATGATAGGTAACTTCAATC
>CALBLB010000267.1 GCA_937896115.1 uncultured Succinatimonas sp. | reverse complement strand
CTAAGTGAGTTTGCAGAAGGTGCACCGATTGAAGTGGTCTTACATGATGATCGTGTTTTCGGCAGATTTGAAAGCGTATTAAGGGCACGCTCAAGACTTGGGGAAGATGATTACCATCTTTTGTGGGCAAACTGTGAGCATTTCGTACTTTGGTGTATTACCGGGAAAGCCAAAAGTACCCAAATTCGCCAACTGAGTTTTGCAGCGGCAACCGTAGCAACAGCTGCGGGAATTACCGTGCACCAGGCAGTGAAAAATCGCCGCGTGCGGCAAAGCTTGGGAATTGCATCAAAAGCAATTCCGGGAGGTCAGGCTTTAAATCTGCTCTTACAGGCTGGAAACGTCGTGGAAACAGCTTGCACGGTTTTTAATATATTAAGAACAAGCGCTAAAACAGATTCTTTTTTGGAAAAAGGAACTATTGCAGGTTGTCTTGCACTGGGCATGTCGGAGACTCAGGCAATGTTGAACGCCAAAAGAGCCAGTTTACTAAGAAAAACTCTTGCAAATCAAAGTAAGAATATTCTGAAAAAATTAAAAAAGAGCTGATTGCCCAAAAGTCAAATTTAAGATCTTCTCTTAAAGAAGTATGACACGGCAGCATGGCATTTTCATTTTTTTTAAACATTTGCAAAAGCGTCTGAAACAAATTAACATTATCGGAACAAAAATTTAACAACATCGGGATCTCGTCCTGCTTAAAGACGCGATTGGCACAATGACAATTCTGAAAAAACTCAACGATCCTAGGATCAAGCTTTCCAAATCTGACCGCCGCCTTATCGAGTATTTCTTAAAATTCGGAACTCAAGCTTGTTCTTCATCGATCTCAGAGATCTCTGATGCATGCAACGTTTCGCATGCCACCGTAACTCGTTTTGCCCGCAAGTTTGAATTTGAAACCCTCAAGGATTTTAAAATCGCTTTGGCCCAGGATCTCGGCGCACAGGACAGCTCTAATTCACTGCTTACTCCTTCAATCGATTTGAAAGATTCCAGCGAAATAACGGCACAAAAGCTTTTGCAACTAAACGTCACCATGCTCACCCAAAGCTCCCATGAGCTTGACTTCACCGCCGTACGTAATTTGGTACGCTACATCATAAGTTGCAAACGTGTATTCTTTTTCGGCATCGGGGCTTCAGGATTCATCGCTCGTGATGCCGCCCGCAAATTTACGAGACTTGGGATCAATACCGTTAACGCCACCGACAGTCATGACATGATGATGCATGCCTCATTGGTTAACAAGGATGATCTGTGCATTTTTATTTCCACCTCGGGTCAGACCATGGAAATCAACAAAGCCGCCCGTCTTGCCAAAGAGCAAGGTTCAAAAATGGCAGCCATCACTTCTGACAGCAATTCTGCTTTGGGGAGACTGTGCGATACGGCAGTCATGCACTCCGTTCACGAATCCGATCTTACATCAGGTTATGCCGATTCCCGACTTACAGTATTTTTTATCATCGATCTGCTTTTTATCGAAGTGATCAAAGTCATGGGTGAAACGGCTCTAAAAAATCGCAAAGCTACTGCAGATGCCATCGATTCACTGACCAAAAGCGGAATTTAACAAAAAAATCAAACAGATGCCAGAATCAGCCTAGTCCCTATTTCAGGGACTTTTTTATGTTTTATGATTCAGCTAATCGAACAAACTCGGAGCTTTCATGAAACTTAAAATAATAGGCACGGTGTTGGCCGTAGTGATCTTTTCTTCTGCTTTGCAATTTAGTTTAAGATACAGCGATCTGTGGATAAACCTGACATCATCGATGCCTCAAGGGGTATATAAAGTCAGGGCACTTGAAGAAAAAAGAGGCGCAGCCGTGCTCTTTTGTCTGGATACGAAAAGTGCAAAATTTGCCAAACAACGCGGGTATGTAGGCTATGGCAATTGTCCTGAAAATACGGCTCCCCTTGGAAAATATTTAAAAGGCTTGCCAGGAGATCTTGCCTACATAGGCAAAGAAGGGATCAGAATAAACGGCTTGCTCATAGCAGACAGCGCCCCGCGATTAAAGGACGGTAACGGTCGTCCGCTGACTGCGGCAAAACTTGACCGTGCATTGGATCAGGATGAGTTTATTTTGGCATCTGAACGTACTCAGTCTTATGACAGCCGTTACTTCGGAACGGTAAAAAAATCAGAGCTGTTAAACGGGCTTGAAGCTTTCTATCTTTTCTAACTTTTTGCAAAAAAAAGGATCTCACTTAGAGATCCTTCATTTATTCAACTTTAAGCCTTAAAGATGCTTGAAGATTAACGAACCGTTAGTACCGCCAAAGCCGAAGTTATTGGACAGAGCGTACTCGATATCGTGTTTCTGCGCAACGTTAGGAACCAGATTGAACGCACCGACCTCATCTTCC
>CALBLB010000266.1 GCA_937896115.1 uncultured Succinatimonas sp. | reverse complement strand
GGGTGATGGCTCCCCGTAATCCTTCAAAACGAGTTGAATTCTTATCTGCTGTAGAAAATCTTGATGTAGATCAAGGTGAAGATAAAGCAAGAATTGTGGTCAACTCTCGTACCGGTACCATAGTAATAGGCAGTAATGTAAAACTAAAACCGGTGGCCGTAACCCACGGCGGTCTTACCGTTACCGTAAGTGAAGATCCTCTGGTATCGCAACCTAACAGCTTTTCTCAAGGAAGAACGGCGGTGATCCCCAACTCCCAGATCAACGTTAATGAGAAAAAAGGAAAAATGTTTAAGTTCGATACCGGAGCATCACTTGATGATTTGGTAAGAGCGGTAAATCAAGTAGGTCTTGCACCAGGAGATCTCATGTCCGTATTGGAGGCCTTGGATCAGGCAGGTGCCATAGACGGAGAACTGCAAATAATCTGAATTTCAAGGAAAAGACGGAACCTTTTGAGTTCCGTCTTTTCCCTTACTTACGCTTGCGCTCGTCTGAGGCGTAACAACCCAAAACTTTCAGCGATCCGGTGTAACTTCTTATCGTATCAAGACAGTTTTGCATTTGTGCAGAAGAGAGATTTCCTTGTACGTCGGCAAAAAATATTTCTTCCCAAGTGTCGTGGCCTGGTGACAACCTCGGACGGGAGGTGAGCTTGGTAAGATTTATCCCGACTTTTGAAAATTCGTTGAGTACGCAAATTAGCGATCCGGGGGTGTACTTGGCTACGGTAAAGGATATGGAGGTTTTGGCGTCGATGCATTCAGGCAAAATCAGCGGGGTCATCGAAATTGCCACAAAACGGGTGTAGTTATGCACATTGTTGGCAATGTTGTCCATAATGGGCAACAATCCGTAGTAGGCTCCGGCATGATGGCTGGCAATGGCCGCGCAATGCGGATCATTGAGCTTTTGTACTTCTTCCATCGCATGTGAAGTAGATTTCATGTAATGAATATTGACTTTTGGCATGAAATCTTTAAGCCAGCGTGAGCATTGTTCTATAGGCTGAGGATGAGAATAGATATCGGTGATTTCCTCTACATTTACCTTGGCGCAGGTCAGGATGGCATGATCGATAGGAACAAAGATCTCGCCTACCAAGGAAACTTTTGAATCCTGTAAAACGTCTAATACCCCGTTAATACTTCCTGAACTTGAATTTTCTATGGGAAGCAGTCCGTATTCGCTTTTTCCGCTTTCAACGCTGGCCACGATTTCATCAAAAGCACGACAATCACGTTCTTTGATGCCATTTGTGTACATCCCGAGGTAACGCATTGCCGCAAGATGAGAATAGGTTCCCTTAGGGCCTAGATATGCAACCGAGGTTGATCGTTTTATCTTCCCGTGATGCAGACGGTTTATTGCATATTCCTGTTCGTAGGAAACGGTATTTGCCATGATGGTTTTAAAAACCGCGGCTGCAAATGCAGGAGGCAGATCAAGCGCTCGGGCTTTTTCCATGATCGAATCGAGCTTTTCCTGTTCACGGGCAGGATCGCTGATCTTTTGATCTTGTTGTAATTTGCATTCGGCTATATCTGCAGCCACGTCTTTACGTTGACTAAGCAGGTTCAGCAGTTTTCCATCAATTTCGTCGATGGCCAGACGACAGGTATTTAAATCTCTCATGAGAAGAATTTTAACAGAAAGAAAAGACGCTATGCCTGCATTTATCAATCAAGCAGGGTAAATCAACAAAAGATCTAGTTTCGGCGATAGGAAATACTTACACGCGTTTTGAAAGGGGATTGGCTCAGGTTGAAAAAAGGACCGCTAAAAAGCAGTCCTTCATTTCACATCAGTAAACTTTGTCATTCATTGCGGTTGGCAAGAAGACGCAGGATCTCGATGTAAAGCCAGCAAATGGTAACCAAAACGGAAAAAGCATTAAAGTATTCAAAATATTTCGGCAGACCCATATTTACGCTTTGTTCAATTTGGTCAAAATCCAAAACCAAATTCATGGCGGCTATAGTGCAAACTATCAGAGATATGCCCACGGACAAAACTCCTGAAGTAGGGAACAGGGCAGTTCCGAACAGATTAAAAAGCATATTGACAAAATAAAGTACGCATACGCCTAAGGTAGCACTGGTAACTACGGCACGGAAACGTTGAGTGGGAACTATAATGCGGAATTTCCAAAGAGCCAGCATCACCATTACTACGACAAAAGTTGACATGACTGCAGTAGATACAATCCCGGGATATTTAAATTCAAACATGCCGGAAAGAGAACCCAAAGCAGCACCTTCGCACAAAGCATAAATGGGGGCGGTTACAGGTGCAGTATGCGGTTTAAAAATCGTGATGAAAGCTACGATCACTCCTGCAATTAAAGATGCATACATGAGACCTGAAGCAGGTGTGCCGGTATTGACTACGGAGTTTATGCTGTAGGCCATGGCAAACCAGCCTGAGATCAGCGTCAGTGCGACTAACAGCAAAGATTTGGTGGCGGTGCCAGAAACGGTAGCGGCATTGGCATCTACTCCTTCTCCGCCGAAGTTAAAAGATCCTGCCTGACTGTTGATAACACGTATCGCAGGATTCGTGGACTCGCGCATGTTCATAAAAAAACTCCTGAGTACATTTAACGGTTGGTTTACCGTCTTACCAAATAAAGGTCACAATTAAATTTATCCGCTATGGTAGTGCTTTGTTACTTTGGGTTCACTTAGCACTAGTCACGGAACCATTCACTCTTGCATTTGTGAATAACGCTTTCAAGCTGATCTCTGGTGGCACCTATATGATCATAAAGAGCCGTATGTGCAGCTTCGGCGTCATTGGCTTTCAGAGCCTCAAGTATCTTCTGGTGGGCATTTGAGGTAATGATCATCGGGGTCAGTTCGTTTTCCAATGAAAGGTAACGAACACGATCCATGGAAGCCTTTAATCCTTCAACCATATTCCAGGCCCGATCAAGTCCCGAGGCATGGATAAGCGTACAGTGAAATTCGTCATCGAGTCTGAAGTGTTCATGTACGTCGTATTGATCGGCCGCCTGTTTTTGTTTTTCGATATTTTGACGTAAGAACTCAAGTGTTTCCTCATCGATATGACCGCAGGATTTTCTGATGCAATAGCCTTCAATTGCCATACGCATTTCGGCTCCCTGCAGAATGTCTTTTTTGGAAATCTTGGCTACTTTGGTAGTCTTTTTAGGTTCAATGACAACAAAGTCGTTTTCTGCCAGTTTGATGAGTGCTTCTCGTACAGGTTGTCTTGAAATACGGAATTTGAATTTTGATGAAACTTCGTTTTCTGACAGCGGATCCCCAGGTTGCAGACGGCATTCGATGATGGCCTTCTTCAGGAACTTATAGATCTGCTGATTAATGGGCTCTTTTGTGTTTTCGACCGCAAATTCCGTGGAAAGATAAAACTCGTTCATGCATGCACCTTAAAAACAGTAGGATCTTTAAATAAGTTGCTTTTAGATTAGATGCTTAATTGTGATGAGAACATCTTTATAAAAGCGATGTTACGATCCTTTTTTGTATGTAAGCGTGTTATTTGTGCCATTGTTGCACAATTTGCATAAATATTAAAGAAAAGCTTAATTCAGATCAAAAAGATCAGATCTCTTTTTGTAAGAGTGTGATCCCCGTCATCAGGCACAAAGCATCAAAATGTCTTAAAATACAGAGAATATATTAAATAGTGGCCGTTGTGGCCTTTGTATCTGTAACTAGGAGATAACCATCATGGGTAAAGGATTGTTGTTAGCAGGCGAGCCTATGGGCTTGCTTATTGCTCAGAGCGAAGGGTCTTTGGATAGTGTCAAGGGCTACAGCCTTGCCGTTGCCGGTGCTGAATTCAATGTTGCCACGGGATCTGCTCGCTTAGGTCACAACACAGCCTACCTTACCAAATTGGGCGATGATCTCCCGTACCCTAAACGAAAACGGCATCGACAATTCATTGGTGATCTATACTAAAGAGCGTCGTACCGGCTTTATGTTAAAGAGTAAAGTTTCCAAAGGTGATCCTGAAATTTTCTATTTCAGAGCCGGATCTGCCGCTTCAACCCTTTCAGAAGAAGATGTTGAGAAGATCGATTTTACCAAGTTCTCCAATATCCACCTGACTGGTATTTTACCGGCTTTGTCAGATTCAACCCGTGCTGCAGTTAAACTTATGCTGAAGAAAGCTCGTGAGGCCGGCTTGTTTGTATCCTTTGATCCAAATTTGCGCCCTCAGCTGTGGCCTTCTCAGGAAGTCATGGTGTCATATATCAATGACTTGGCTTCCAAGGCTGATTTGGTTCTCCCTGGTGACGGCGAAGGTAAGATCCTTTGCGGAACTACCGATGCCCATGAGATCAACAAGTTCTATCTGGGATTGGGTGCCAAGACCGTGGTTACCAAATGCGGTCCTAAGGGTGCTTTGATTTCCGACGGAAAGACTGAGACCATGGTTCCTGGCTTTATTATCGATAAGGTTGTCGATACTGTCGGTGCCGGTGACGGCTTTGCTGCCGGTACTCTGACCGGTCTTATGGAAGGTTTGTCCATCGACAAGGCTGTTGAACGTGGTTGTGCCATCGGTGCAATTCAGTGCACTTTCGTAGGCGATAATGAAGGTTTGCCTACTCCTGAGCAGCTTAAAGCTTTCATGGATTCTCACAAGCGCGTTGTTCTTTAATTTTTAGGAGAAGGAAATGTCAGTTTTAGATAAGATTGCCCAAATCCGTATTGTTCCACTGGTTACTTTGGATGATCCTAATGATGCTGTTCCTCTTGCTCACGCTTTGGTGGAAGGCGGGATCCCTGTGGCCGAGGTTACCTTCAGAACTGCAGTAGGCGGTGAAGTTATTGAGCGCATGGCCAAAGAAGTTCCCGAGATCATCGTAGGTTCAGGTACCGTTCACGACATCGATCATGCCATGGAAACTCGTGATCGCGGCGGTAAGTTTGTGATCACTCCGGGTTTTAACCCTAAAGTGGTAGATTGGTGCATTAAACATGATATGCCGGTTTGCCCGGGTACCGTTACTCCTTCTGATTTAGAGCAGGCTTTGGATTTTGGTCTTAATACGGTGAAATTCTTCCCGGCCGGAGCTTACGGCGGGGTTAAGACTTTGAAAGCTTTAGCCGGTCCTTATGCCATGATGAAGTTTGTACCTACCGGCGGAGTGAACCTCGATAACCTGCTTGAATTCCTGAGCCTTAAAAATGTTGCAGCTTGCGGCGGTAGCTTCGTTCCTCCTTCATCAGCAGTTAAAGCCAAAGATTGGAAGGCTGTTACCGAGACCTGCAAGAAGATCGTCTCTATGGTAAAGAGCTTGGGTTAATCTTTGTTAACTCATTAAGTATTTTAAAATATGGGGGGAGCATTGCTCCCCCTTTTAAATTGTTTCGCTAGGAATTTTTATGCTAAAAAATTGGAGTGATGTGATTGGTCCTCTTAAAAATACGGATTTTTTTAAACATGCGTGCAATTTTCAGCATGAATTACGTGTAAAAGGGGTTGAAGTTTATCCTCCCGAACAGGATATATTCAATGCCTTTCGTTATACAGCCTTGCAAGATCTTAAGGTAGTGATCATAGGTCAAGATCCTTATCATGAACCGGGACAGGCGATGGGACTTTCTTTTTCCGTACCTCCGCATGTGCAAATTCCGCCTTCTTTACTCAATATATATAAGGAATTGTCAACTGACATCTCCGGCTTTGAGATCCCTGATCACGGTTGCCTTATTCCCTGGGCAAAACAGGGAGTGTTACTTTTGAATGCAGTGTTGACTGTAACAAGAGGACAGGCTTTTTCTCATGCCAAACAAGGATGGGAGCAATTTACCGATGCCGTGATAGCTCAAATCAACTCTCAATGCGAACATGTGGTGTTTTTGCTTTGGGGTAAAGCTGCAGCTGATAAATGTCGCAATGTTGATCCTGCAAAGCATCTTATTCTCAAGGCACCTCATCCCAGTCCGCTTTCAGCATTTCGCGGTTTTTTCGGATGTCACCACTTTTCCAAAGCCAATGTTTATTTAAAGGCTAACGGTAAGGATGAAATCGTATGGCAACTGCCTTTGCATCTTGACGGTGATGAGGAACTTTAAAGCAAATCTAATATAGCGGCAGTTACCAAGTTAATACCTTCGCCGCTTATCATTTTCTTCCCGTTATGAGCATATAATTCACGGTTTTTATAAAGATTTAGTAAGGATTTTTTTACTTTTGACGGATCTTCGAGATCTTTCAATAAAAGATCTTCTCCTACACCCAATCTGGTAGACATCATCACGCAACCTTGCTGATTGTCTGCAATTGCCGTATTGACTGTAGGAAGACCTGCACACAGCCTTTCTTTAAACATTCCTCCGTATGCTCCCATTGCCAGATCGCATTCTGAAAACAATTCTCCCACTTTTGCAGTACTTTTTATAAGCTTGAAGGAAGGATTGACGGCGCAAAGAGTCTGCAGTTTTTCAAGATCAGCGTTTGCCGCGCCGGCAAGCACAATGAAGTTGAAGATTTGCTGAAGTCCTGATGCCAAGACTGAGGTTACGACTTTTACACAGGCATGAGCAGGATCTGCTCCGCCGTAATTTATAAGTATGTTTTTTCTCTTGCGCGTTGCTCTTATTATGTTTAAAAATTCCGGACGGATCAGAGAATAACGTGTTCCGATTAAAAGTTTACATTTTTTCGGTACCAAATTTAGGTAGTCATCGTTTTTTCTTGAAAAATTGGCGTCAGTAAGTAAATCGCAGTCATGTCTGCGCTTTAAGTCGTCGATCACTATTACGGGAGATGTTATTTGTTTTTCGGTTTCTTCTTGTAAAAAATAGTGGTCAAAAAGTGTGAGCGTCGGATGCAGCGCATTTACTTTACATGCCACGTCGGAAATATTGCATTTTATGATTTGAGTATATTCACAAGCGAGGTTTGTAAGTCTTTTGTCAAATGAATCAGTGATCAGATACGGAGTCAGACCACATAGCATCAATTTTGGCAACAAAGCTTTTACTCTCATAAGATGCCCTGTACCTATATAGTGATCTGCTTTAAGTACAACTGCTAAAATCGACGCTTTCTCTTTTTGATAAAAGTTCATACTTAAAAAAGAGTTTTATAAAACTTCAAATTTGACAAGCGGTGATATATCTCTAAGAAACCTGTCAGCTTTTATAGAGAAGATCCGTTAATTTTATTTGGAACTCACCAAGCGTTTTTGCTTTCAAAGCCCACGGCGTTAACAGATCAAAAATTGCCGATTCCTTGCATTCTGCAA
>CALBLB010000265.1 GCA_937896115.1 uncultured Succinatimonas sp. | reverse complement strand
AGAGCTTTTGCAAAAAGCCCTTGAACAGATTAAATCCAGGCACTACGGTGAGCATAAACATCCTGAATTAGAACACGTGCGTTTGGCTTTGGTATTTTCGTCTGAAAGCAGACAATTTGATGAATATGAGGTTTTATAAGGGGAAAAGCCAAGACAAACTCTTGGCTTTTGAAAATTTTCGCTTTAAATCAACAGCTGAATAAAGCTGGTGATGATAAAGGCATTGAAGAAATCAATAAACAGCGATCCTACCAAAGGAACCACGAAGAAAGCCTTGGCAGACGGACCGTTGGCTCCGGTAAAAGTTTCCATGTTAGCCATGGCATTCGGAGTAGCTCCCATGCCGAAACCGCAGTGGCCGCAGGTCATGACTGCTGCATCGTAATCAGATCCCATGATCCTGAAGGTGATGAAATATACATAAATCCCCATGATCACTGTCTGTAGCAACAAAATCGTTACCAGAGGTACAGCTAGAGAGGCTAATTCCCAAAGTTTTAAGGTCATAAGAGCCATGGCCAGAAAGAACTGCAACGACAAAGATCCAACTATGCCTATGGTGTGCATGGGAATAGGCTTGTGGAAAAAATCGCAATAATTGCGAATAAGACAAGCCACAAACATAGGACACAAATATGAAGGGAAAATTATCCCTAATTTTTGGAATCCCATATTCAGAAAGTACCCTACTCCCTGAGCCAAAATAAGGAATACGCATGCGGCAAATAAGGCTTTTTCTCCGAACGAATGCTCAAGTTTCTCTTCTTCGTTTCGCCCTTCTGTTACCAAGGCCTCTGCATTATTCGGACAATGCAGACTGTGTCTTGCCATTAAGATCCTGCCTATGGGCCCGCCTATCATTGAACCTGCGACCAATCCGAATGTTGCAGCGGCTACGGATACCGAAAGTCCTGCTTCAAGTCCGTAATCTTCAAGTAAAGGACCGAAAGCGGCAGCAGTTCCGTGACCTCCTGACAGCGAAATAGAACCCGTGGCAAGACCTATGAGAGGATTTAATCCGAACAGTTCGGCCAATACCACTCCTGTGGTATTTTGAACCACGATCAGCCCCAAAGCACCTGCCAGAAATATACCTACGGCCATACCGCCTTTTACAAGAAAACGTAGACTGGCTAAAAAACCTACTGATGTAAAAAAAGTATTCATCAACAGGTTTTTTAAAGTCGAATCAAAGGTAAAGGTAAACAGACCGAAGTGATAACCGGCCAAAGTTATGAAAGCGAAAAAAAGACCTCCGACTACCGGTGCCGGAATAAAAAAACGACGCAACAAAGGAACACATCGTTTGATCCCGTGTCCTAGCAGCAGTAATAAGGCTGCTATGGCCAAGGTTACGGTCATATCGCAATTTAAATTAAACAGTATTTCTTTTCCTTCCATGAAGTTCCTCAGCCAGATAATTTTTTTTGGTTTTGACTGCCAAGACGCGGGTAAATTTTAAGTAAAAAAAATTTTAAAACAA
>CALBLB010000264.1 GCA_937896115.1 uncultured Succinatimonas sp. | reverse complement strand
GCAGCCTTCGATGCTCCGTAATGTGACCACCCGGGAAAACCGGTATTAGGTCCGGTAATGGACGAGGTTAAGATCACCCTGCCGTGTTTTGATCTTTTTAATGCTTCCTGACATGCCCACACGGCATGAAACATACCTTTAACATTGGTATCCATAACCTTGTCATAATCATCATCGGTCATAACATCGAGTCTTGCTTCAGGAAAGATCCCTGCATTTGACAGCAGAATATCGATCCCGCCGAAAGTCTCCAAAGCCTTGGTCGCAACTTCCTGCATGGCTTTGAGATCCCGAACATCCCCTGCCAAAGCCAATGCTCTACTTCCCATAGCCTCAATTTCTTTGGCAACGGTGTTGATCTTTTCAAGTTTTCTTGCCACCAAAACTATATTGCAACCTTCTTTTCCGAAGATCTTGGCCATAGCCTTGCCTATACCGGAGCTTGCTCCGGTTACTACCGCGGTTCTTCCTTTAAGCGACGCAAACATCTTGGATCTCCTCTTCTTTTAAATAGGTACCGTCAAGAAAACTCTCACAAAGTCTTACGCTGTCTTTGGTGATCTGCACTCCCTGCGCTTTGGCAAAAGGAACTTCTGAATGCGAGCCGCACCATGCGCAAAGTTCAAGACGTCGTAAAATCGAAAACACCGGCAGCATGGCTTTTTCTTCAGCGCTTAGTGTCCTTACACTTTCATAGCCGCGAACCCAGGACGAGGCCAGGATTGGTGCCTCTTTTGACTGCTCCATAAAAGACAGCGCCGCCCCAAAATCAAAGAGGAAATAGCCAAAGCCCATATCATCAAAATCAAGAAGTTGCAGTTTGTCACCGTCAACTAAGAGATTGGTTGCCCTGAGATCGCCGTGGATCACTCCGAAACGATCAACTGAGGTACCAAATGCCAAAACTTTGGGCTTTACCACTTCAAGTACTTGAGAGAAAAGCTCGGCCGTTTTCTCATCCATACCCTGGGCATCCCGCCACGATCCCCAATAAGCATGCTCTCCTATGATCCCTTCATAATCCCAACGACGACGGGAAAACCACTTTGGGTACTGCCAAGCTCTGGCTTGAGCGTGCAGTTTTGCCGTGATCCTGCCTAAAATCTCAAACCAGTGAGGAAGATCGCTTTGACTCAAATCAGGCTCATGCCCCTCCAACTTTTCAAAAGCCACCGCCAGACGCTCTTCATTTCCAGACTTAAGCGAGGCGATATATTCACCGTCGGTACAGCTTACCGGAGCTGCGGTATTTACCGTATGAGAGTTGCGCAAAGCCTCTATCCAGGCAAGCTCAGAGCGTATGGCTTCTTTTGACGAATATCCGCGACGTTGCATTCTGATCACTATTTCATGACCGTTTGCCGCATCCTGAGCTAAAAAAGTTGCATTCTCAGACAAATTCAGGAGTTTTACTTTGCTGTGCATTGCCAGCCCCCATTTGGGGAGAGCCTCTTCAGCCATTTTCGTCAATTCCGCGACAACT
>CALBLB010000263.1 GCA_937896115.1 uncultured Succinatimonas sp. | reverse complement strand
CATGCACTCATACTTAAGCTCAAAACCTAGCGTTTTGAGAGTTCTTTAAGTCACAAATGAAAATTTTTGGATAGTTTAGAGCTATTTTTCTGATAGCAATGTCAGTTGATTAAAAATTCGTTTTTCCGATTTTACAAAATATAGATAGTCTTTTGATACGTTTAATATTTTGAGGACGAAAAATCTTCACCTCCGCTGGGAGGTAATATTTGCGCTTTCTGTGGAAAATTAGGCAGTTAGTGGTAATCCGCCGTTTGGCGCAGGCGGTTTCGATAAGATCTCAACGGTACAGCTGACACCTTTGCCTAAGACTTTATTAGTCTTACTGACACGGGAAACGCCCAGTCGTTTATAGCAGTCTACAATCGCCTCTTTAAATTGTTTGACGGTAAGACTGTTAAGCATGGCATTTGGGCAGTAGCAGACTTTTTCTAAGAGCAAGTTAACCAATGAGCCGGATTCAGTTGCTACGAGCAGCTCTGACATGCGTACTTTAACCAAGGGCTGAAGTGCTGCGGCAATGACCGTCTTGATGCGGTGATTCATCGTGGATAAATTCAGCAGATTATCCACTGATGTCTTTTTGATAGCCTTGCCTGAATGAAGGGTATTACCTGAACGAAGGCATTTAAAACCTATCTCGGCACTCCATCTGAGTCTGTAAGTGGCATAGATTTGAGCTAAGTCCAATTGATCTGCGGGGATGTTGGTGGCCAGATAGCAGTAGCCGTTTAAAGACGGATCGCTTGCATCTTTGCTTTGATCCGGATCTCTGGTTGAATTCTTGTCGCAGTAGTAAGGGTTATAAACTTTGAGAATTCTCATGATCAGATCTTTTTTGCCCTTGCGATGAGATCTCACTATGAAGTCATATGAGCACTTGTCTTTAAAGCGCACATCTTCATTAAGTTTGATCCGCTCGCCGTTATATTCGACCACCTCATCGAGGTATTTGCCATTATCGAATGCTTGAGCTCGAAGGACTTCCGGCTTTAAAGAATTCTTCATTTTTATGAGGAAGTAGGCTCCGTTTTCATCAAGCTGTCTAAATAGATCAAGGGACGGATAACCGGCGTCTGCGATGAAAAGTTTATTTCCCATTTTGTCACATCGGATCTCAGCACGCTCTGATGACACAGCACTGGTTATGGATGCAGTGAATAGAGCAGAGTGAAGCAAGGACCAACCGGCGTGCAACTTTCTACCGGCACCGCCTACAGAGGTTTTGAAACTTTGATCATGAGGATCATCTTTTT
>CALBLB010000262.1 GCA_937896115.1 uncultured Succinatimonas sp. | reverse complement strand
GGACTACTTAAATTACGGTATCTATGCAAAGAATGAGGACGAACTTGATTCTCCTGAATCGCGTTTCCTATTCAAGGTCAAATTCGATACCAAAGACGATGCGAAGTTTGGTTTTGAACAGGCTGTGATTTTGCCTGTAGATACCCTCGATCTCGATGTTAACGTCGTTGATCTTGATTGCAAGGTTCTTGATCAGAAGAATAAGACCTTAAAACTCGATCGTTCACGCATCGATAACGAGGCCATGCGCGGAACTTTGAGCCCGTCAGATATTGTTAATGTGCTCCGTTACCTCATTAAGATTAGAAACGGCAAAGACAGCGTTGACGATATCGATCACTTGGGCAACCGTCGTATCCGTTCTGTCGGCGAAATGGCTGAAAACCAGTTCCGTATTGGTTTGGTACGCGTAGAGCGTGCAGTAAGAGAACGTTTGTCCTTAGGTGATCTTGATAACACCACTCCTCAGGAGCTTATAAACGCCAAACCTATCAGTGCAGCTATTCGCGAATTCTACGGTTCATCGCAGTTGTCGCAGTTTATGGATCAGAACAATCCTTTGTCTGAAATTACCCATAAACGTCGTATTTCTGCATTGGGCCCAGGCGGATTGACCCGTGAACGTGCAGGTTTCGAAGTCCGTGACGTTCATCCTACTCATTACGGACGTTTGTGCCCTATTGAGACTCCTGAAGGACCTAACATCGGTCTTATCAACTCTTTGGCTGTGTTTGCCCGTTGCAATGATTACGGTTTCCTTGAGACTCCTTATCGTTATGTAAGAAACGGGGTGGTTGAAGAAGAGTTTGCCTACCTTTCTGCTATCGACGAAGGACAGTACGTTATTGCCCAGGCAAATACCGATTTGGACGAAAACGGAAAAATCATTCCTGAATACGTACAGTGCCGTTACAACGGTGATTCCGTGGTACGTAAGGCTTCTGACGTTCAGTTCATGGACGTGTCTCCGCAGCAGATCATTTCCGTTGCAGCAGCTTTGATCCCGTTCTTGGAGCACGACGATGCTAACCGTGCTTTGATGGGTGCAAACATGCAACGTCAGGCTGTGCCTACCGTACGCTCTGAAAAGCCTTTCGTCGGAACCGGAATGGAACGAGCTGTTGCAGTTGACTCAGGTGTTGCCATCATTGCCAAACGCGGCGGTGTCATTGAACATGTTGACGGCGGTCGCATCGTCGTACGCGTCAATCTTGATGAGATTGAGAACGAGTACGATGCCGGCATCGATATTTACAACCTCATTAAGTATTCGAGATCCAATCAGAATACCTGCATTAACCAACGTCCCTGCGTGTCTTTGCATGAAACTGTCAAAGCCGGTGACGTGCTGGCTGACGGTTCTTCTACCGATATGGGTGAACTGGCTTTGGGTCAGAATATGAGGATTGCCTTCATGCCTTGGAACGGTTACAACTACGAGGACTCCATCATGGTGTCCGAGCGTGTTGCTGCCAAGGATCGTCTGACCACTATCCACATTGAAGAACTTTCCTGCGTGGCCCGCGATACCAAACTTGGACCTGAGGAAATCACTGCGGATATTCCCAATGTCGGCGAAGCTGCTTTGTCAAAACTTGATGAAGCCGGTATCGTTTACGTCGGTGCAGAGGTAAACGGCGGAGATATTCTGGTCGGTAAGGTCACTCCCAAGGGAGAGACTCAGCTTACCCCTGAAGAAAAGTTGTTGCGTGCCATCTTCGGAGAAAAGGCATCTGAGGTTAAGGATTCTTCACTGCGCGTTCCCAATGATTGCACCGGTACCGTGGTCGATGTCCAGATCTTCACCCGTGAAGGCGTAGAGAAAGACAAACGTGCCAAGGAAATCGAGGAAATGCACATTGCCCAGGTTAAGAAGGATCTGGACGAGGAATTTGCGTTCCTGACTTCAGGACTTATCAACCAGGCCAGAGCATTACTTGTACGCAGCGGCATGGCTAAGGCAAAAGTTGATGCTTTACCTGATGAGAAGGTATTGTCACAACATCTCGATGACGATACTGCCCAGCGTCAGCTTGAAGAATTTTCCGTACGTCTTGATGAATTTGCCAAGGAGTACAAGGATAAATTCGAAAAGGAGAAGAAGAAATTCACCGACGGTGATGATCTAACTCCCGGCGTACTCAAGATCGTCAAGGTCTATCTTGCCATCAAACGCCGCATTCAACCTGGCGATAAGCTCGCAGGTCGTCACGGTAACAAGGGTGTTATCTCCAGAATCACCCCGATAGAGGACATGCCTTTTGACGAAAACGGTCATCCGGTAGATATGGTGCTCAATCCTCTGGGCGTGCCTTCCCGAATGAACATCGGACAGGTGCTTGAAGTTCATCTGGGACTTGCTGCCAAGGGCATAGGTGAGAAGATCAACCGCATGTTGAACGAACACCGAGCCATGGCCGAACTGCGTAAGACTCTGCAGGAGATCTATGATCTCGGCGATACTTCGCAGAAGGTTAATATCGACGAACTTAACGATGATCAGGTTATGGTTTTGGCCAACAATCTGCGTGACGGTTTGCCGGTTGCAACTCCAGTGTTTGACGGTGCTCAGGAAAAAGATATTAAGGCTCTGTTGCGCATGGCCGGAATGCCTGAGAGCGGTCAGATGACCCTTTATGATGGAAGAACCGGACGTGCGTTTGAACGTAAGGTTACCGTCGGCATCATGTACATGCTTAAGTTGAACCATTTGGTCGATGACAAGATGCATGCCCGTTCTACCGGTTCTTATAGCCTTGTGACTCAGCAGCCTCTTGGCGGTAAAGCTCAGTTCGGTGGTCAGCGCTTCGGAGAAATGGAAGTCTGGGCACTGGAGGCTTACGGCGCGGCTTACACCTTGCGTGAAATGCTTACCGTCAAGTCAGACGATGTTAACGGCAGAACCAAGATGTACAAGAATATTGTCGACGGTGTATACCGTATGGATGCCGGCATTCCGGAGTCCTTCAATGTGTTGTTGCGTGAAATTCGTTCACTCGGCATCAATATTGAACTCATTCGCAAGGTTTAAGAGATTTTCTGCCGGGATTTCGACTGTCCCGGCTCAGCTACGACAATAGGAGATACTGTTGTGAGCATTCAGGAAAACAATCAGGACGAGGACCTCATGAAAGGTCTGGCCGCCAGCACCGCCCAAAGCTCTCCTAAAGAGGAAGAAGCTTTGGATTTAGGGATCAGCGACAGCCTGGGCAAGCTTGCGAATCGCAGCAATGCCTTCAACAAACAGCGCCTCGAGGATTTTGACGCCATCAAAATCGGCTTAGCCTCTCCCGAGATGATCCGCTCTTGGTCTTACGGCGAGGTTAAAAAACCTGAGACCATCAATTACCGTACTTTCAAACCTGAACGTGACGGTTTGTTTTGCTGCAAGATTTTCGGACCGGTTAAAGATTACGAATGTCTGTGCGGAAAATACAAGCGTTTGAAGCATCGCGGCACAATCTGCGATAAGTGCGGTGTGGAGGTAACTCAGGCCAAAGTGCGCCGTGAGCGTATGGGACACATTGAGCTTGCAGCTCCGGTTGCGCATATTTGGTATTTGAAGTCACTGCCTTCTCGCATCGGCCTCATTCTTGATATGAAGTTGCGCGATATTGAGAGCGTACTTTATTTTGAAAGCTATGTGGTTACCGATGCCGGTATGACCGAACTTACCGAGCGTCAGCTCTTGAATGAAGAGCAGTATATGGACGCTTTGACTAAGTACGGCGATGATTTCAGTGCCAAAATGGGTGCTGAGGCTATCTTGGAATTGCTTCAGCATATAAACCTTGAGCAGGAAGAAGTTAAACTGCGCGAAGCTTTGGACAGTACTTCTTCAGAAAGCAATCGCAAAAAGTTGGCCAAGCGTTTGAAGCTTATTGAAAGCTTCCTGCGTTCTGGTAACAAGCCTGAATGGATGATCCTTACCATTCTGCCGGTTTTGCCTCCTGATTTACGTCCTCTGGTTCCTTTGGACGGCGGTCGTTTTGCAACTTCAGATCTTAATGATCTTTATCGTCGCGTCATCAACCGTAATAATCGTCTTAAGCGTTTGCTTGAGTTGGCTGCACCTGAGATCATCGTGCGTAATGAAAAGCGCATGTTGCAGGAATCGGTTGATGCTTTGATGGATAACGGTCGCCGCGGTCGTGCTATTACCGGTTCTAATAAACGTCCGTTGAAATCTTTGGCCGATATGATCAAAGGTAAGCAAGGTCGTTTCCGTCAGAATTTGTTGGGTAAACGTGTTGACTATTCCGGCCGTTCAGTTATTACCTGCGGACCTTACCTGAGATTGCATCAATGCGGTTTGCCTAAAAAGATGGCTTTGGAATTGTTCAAGCCGTTCATTTACGGGCGCTTGGAATTGCGCGGCATGGCTACCACCATCAAAGCCGCTAAAAAGATGGTAGAGCGTGAAGATCCGGTGGTATGGGATGTTCTTGATGAAGTGATCCGCGAACACCCCATCATGCTTAACCGTGCACCTACCTTGCACCGTTTGGGTATTCAAGCCTTCGAACCGATTTTGATTGAAGGTAAAGCTATCCGTTTGCATCCGTTGGTCTGCCCTGCGTTCAACGCCGACTTCGACGGTGATCAGATGGCCGTGCATGTGCCTTTGACTCTTGAAGCTCAGCTTGAAGCTCGTTGCCTCATGTTGTCTACCAACAACATTTTGTCTCCTGCTTCAGGTGATCCTATCATCGTTCCGGCACAGGACGTGGTTCTCGGTCTTTATTACCAGACCCGCATGCGCATCGGTGCTAAAGGTGAAGGACTCATCGTCACCTCGGCTGAAGAAGCGGAGCGTCTTTATAAGTCAGATTTGGCCGACTTCCAGGCTCGTATTGCCTGCCGTGTCCGTTATTGGACTAAAGATCAGGAAACCGGAGAATTCACCGAGCATAATGAGATGCGCCTGACCACTATCGGTCGTGCCATGCTTTCTCTCATTCTGCCTAAGGGACTTTCTTACGATCTTATCGATCCGCCTGCAGAAGGCGTTAATGAGCAGACTTTGCCTGAGATCATGTCTCACAAGAACTGGTTTACTCACGTATCCAACGTTCCTCTTGGCAAGAAAAAGATCGCAGCATTGCTTAATACCTGCTATCACCAGCTGGGACTTAAGGACACCTGCATGTTCGCCGATCACATTATGTACACCGGCTTTGCTCACGCAGCATTGTCTGGTTCATCAGTGTGTGTTGACGATATGTTGATCCCTGCTGAGAAGCAGCCCATTATTGCCGCTGCCGAACGTGAAGTCATGAGCGTTCAGTCTCAGTACGATAACGGTCAGATCACCGCCGGTGAAAGATACAACAAGGTTATCGACGTTTGGGCTACTGCCAACGACAAGGTTGCAAAAGCCATGATGTCAAACTTGTCTGTACAGGAAGCTGAGAACATCTTAGGTGAGAAGGAAAAAGAGGCATCCTTCAATTCAATCTTCATGATGGCTGATTCCGGCGCTCGTGGTTCTCCGGCTCAGATCCGTCAGCTTGCCGGTATGCGCGGTTTGATGGCAAAACCTGACGGTTCCATCATTGAGACCCCGATCACGGCAAACTTCCGTGAAGGTTTGAACGTTCAGCAGTACTTCATTTCAACCCACGGTGCTCGTAAGGGTTTGGCTGATACCGCATTGAAGACCGCCAACTCCGGTTATCTGACCCGTCGTCTCGTCGATGTAGCTCAGGATCTTGTGATCACTGAAGAAGACTGCGGTACTACCGACGGCTTGGTCATCACTCCGCACGTGTCAGGCGGTGATGTCATCGAGAACCTGCGCGATCGCGTTTTGGGCAGAACCGTGGCTGTGGATGTGATCAAACCCGGTACTAAGGAAGTTTTGATCCCTGCAGGAACCATTTTGGATGAGAAACTTTGTGATCTTCTTGAAACCAGTAAGATCGACAGAGTAAAAGTTCGTTCGCCCATTACTTGTAAGTGCAAGTTCGGTATCTGCGCCAAGTGCTACGGTCGTGATTTGGCCCGCGGTAAGAAGGTTAACCCCGGTGAGGCTGTCGGTGTGATCGCCGCACAGTCAATCGGTGAGCCTGGTACCCAGCTGACCATGCGTACCTTCCACATCGGCGGTGCAGCATCCCGTGCCGTTGCCGAATCAGGTGCCACCGTACGTAACAACGGTACCATCAAGATCGAAAACTCCAAGACCGTTACCAATACCGATGGTAAGGATGTAGTGGTATCCCGTCAGTCAGAGTTGTTCGTGATGGATGAGTTCGGCTCTGTTAAGGAATCTCATAAGATCCCCTACGGTGCAGTACTCGATGTTCATGAAGGCGATGAGGTTAAAGTCGGTCAGACCGTAGCCCGTTGGGATCCTCATACTCATCCTATCGTTTCTGAAGTACGCGGTTTCATCAAGTTCATCGATATTATCGAAGGTGTTACCGTCGACAAGAAAGAAGACGAAGCCTTGGGTATTTCTTCAATCGAGGTACGCGAGCTTGCGGCTCGTCCTGCCAACGGTAAGGAAAAACGCCCTTCAGTCAAGATCATCGATGCCAAGGGTAACGATGTGATGATCCCCGGTACCACGGTTGCCGCGCAGTATATGCTGCAGGCTAAAGCCATCGTGCAGTTGCAGGACGGCGCAGAAGTAAATCTGGGTGACGTGATTGCACGTATTCCTCAGGTTGCCGGCGGTACTAAGGATATTACCGGCGGTTTGCCGCGCGTTGCCGACTTGTTCGAAGCCAGAGCTCCTAAAGAGCCTGCAATTTTGGCCGAGATTTCAGGTACCGTATCCTTCGGTAAGGAAACCAAGTCCAAACGTCGCCTCGTTATTACTCCTGCTGAGGGAGCAACCGATGAATTTGGCAAGCTGATCCCTGAGCACGAGGAGATGATCGCTCTCTCCCGTAACCTCAATGTCTTTGAAGGTGAAACCGTGCAGAAGGGCGAAATGATTGCCGAAGGCCCTGAGTCCCCGCATGACATTTTGAGATTGCGCGGCGTCGATGCTGTAGCCAACTACATCGTAAACGAAGTGCAGGATGTGTACCGTTTACAAGGCGTGAAGATCAACGACAAGCATATTGAAGTGATTGTCCGCCAGATGTTGCGTAAGTGCGAGATCATCGATTCCGGAGACTCAAGAGAGTATCTTCAGGGTGAAATTGCCGAAGTTTCGCATGTTCGTACCGCCAATGAAAGACTTATTGCCGAAGGCAAGAAGCCAGTCGCTTACCGTCACATCCTCATGGGTCTGACTAAAGCTTCATTGAGCACTGACTCCTTCATTTCCGCAGCTTCCTTCCAGGAAACCACACGTGTGCTTACCGAGGCTTCCGTTGAAGGTAAGGTTGATGATTTGCGCGGTCTGAAAGAAAACGTGATCGTCGGTCGTCTGATCCCTGCCGGTACCGGATTCAAGTACCACAAGGAACGCCGTGAAGCTCTGGAGCGTGCTGAGATGGCTCATGAACAGCAACAGAACAACATGTCTGCAGAGGACTTGCAAAAGCAGTTGGGAGCTGCTTTGGAGGCGGTTGACGCCAACGGTAATCTCTGATTTAATATGATTCACTAAAGCCCGGGGCTCTAAAAAGCTGCCGGGCTTTTTTTGCTTCAGGACAAGGGTTAGACTAAAATAACTGCAATATTAGAGGAGTAATTATTATGTCAGATATCAAGATTGTTGCCACAAAACAAGCTCCGGCTGCTATAGGCCCTTATGTACAAGGAAAAATCGTAGGCAACTTACTTTTTGCTTCAGGTCAAATCCCTTTGGATCCTAAGTCAGGAACTTTGGTTGACGGCGGGATTAAAGAGCAGGCGCGTCAGGCTTTGTTGAACGTCAAAGCCCTGGTTGAAGCAGCAGGCTCTGATCTCAAGCATGTGGTTAAAACTACCTGTTTTTTAAAGAATATTGCAGATTTTGCAGAATTTAACTCTGTATATGCCGAGTTCTTCAGTGAAGAGGCTCCTGCCCGTTCATGCGTAGGCGGAATCGATCTGCCCAAGGGGGCTCTTTGCGAAATTGAAGTTATAGCCTCGCTGTAATTAAGTCAGCGTTGCAAAGGATCCTGAACGTGAAATATGTAATTGTGATAAGAAGTGCTCCTGCCAATTTGGATTTGCATCTTTTTTTTGCAGATACTTTGGATGCATTGCTTGCATCAGATCAGGAAATTGCAGCGCTTTTTTTTACGGATGCCGCTGCTTCTTGTCTTTCAAAAAATCACCAAGCAAATACGGTGCAATCAAAGATCCTGCAACGTTATTTACAATTTGCCCAATCGGGCATTCCTCTTCTTTGTTGCGGTCAGGCCTTCAGAGCACAAGGATTAAAAGCCGACTCACTTATAAGTGAGGCTAAGCTTTCCGGAAACCTTGAATTAACTCAGTTTTTCTCCTGTTGCGCAATGCTCGAATTTTAATGATGAAGTTAATTATTTTTGCATCAGATCCTGTATTCAGAGCAACTTATGAACAGGGAATAGAAGTAGCTCTTAACCTTGCCGAGGCTGAGCTTCCGGTAAAAGCGGTTATGATCGGAGATTTTTATCGCTCTTATCAAAATGCTGCTCCAAATGCAGTTTTTAGAAAAAAAATAAAACAGCTAGAGCTTTTTAGCCTTGAACTGCTTCCGCCTCAAAATTTAACTGCTTTGTTGAAAAAAAGTGACGGAGTGATGAGCTTTTGATGGTACATATTGTCATGTCAAAACAGGGATTGGACAACTGTCTTGCATGTTTTGACGCAAAATCTGGTGATCAGATCATTTTGTTGGATCCTGCAATATGCAGTGATTGCAGAACAGAGTCAGTGCAGCAATCAGTTTTATTTAAAGACGGGCCGGTATCCCCTGAGGTACTGGCAAAGATGCTGATAAATGCCGAAGGCAAAAGTGTTACGTGGTATTGATCAGGATGTTTTACTCAATACTTTCAATCAGTTGTTGGCTGTTTGCTATGAGTAACTTCGATTGATTTTGGGTCTTGATAAGACTTTGAAATATTAATTTTCGCTACAACCTTTCTTCATTGACCTTTATTCAAAGCGATTTTTTTGCGCTTTGTTGTGAATTTTCCTCATATCTGTTTTAAAATACATCGCCCCTTTGTAAGGGCGAATAGTAAAGTCTGCCCGGTTTTCGGGTTAACAGGAGATTTTATTTAGATGTCTACTATTAATCAGCTGGTGCGTAAGCCCCGTGTGAAGGTAGTGGCTAAGAACAAGGTTCCGGCCTTGAATGCCTGCCCTCAGAAGCGCGGTGTCTGCACCCGTGTTTATACCACCACCCCTAAGAAGCCTAACTCGGCAATGCGTAAGGTTTGCCGTGTTCGTTTGACCAACGGTTTTGAAGTTACCTCCTATATCGGCGGCGAAGGACATAATCTGCAGGAACACTCTGTAGTTATGATCCGCGGCGGTCGTGTGAAGGATCTGCCTGGTGTTCGTTATCACACTATCCGCGGTCAGCTCGACTGCGCAGGCGTGAAGGATCGCAAGCAGGCCCGCTCTAAGTATGGTGCTAAGAAGCCTAAGGCTTAAGCATTATTCTCCCGAGTAAGGCCAAACAACATTTAATTATTCAGGTTTAGTTTTGGAAAACCCTGAAACAAGAGGATATTGAAATGCCAAGACGTCGTGTTGTAGCTCAGCGTAAGATTCTTCCGGATCCCAGATTCGGTTCTGAGCTCTTAGCAAAATTCATCAATGTCGTGATGATGGACGGTAAAAAATCTATTGCCGAAGCCATCGTTTACGGCGCTTTAGACACCATTTCTCAGAAGAGCGGCAAGGATCAACTCGCCCTGTTCGAGGAAGCCCTTGATCATATCCGCCCTGATGTGGAAGTGAAGTCCCGTCGTGTCGGCGGTGCCAACTATCAGGTACCGGTCGAAGTTCGTCCCGCTCGCGGCAACGCTTTAGCCATGCGCTGGCTCGTTGATGCAGCCCGTTCCCGTCACGAAAAATCCATGGCTGCCCGCCTTGCCGGCGAAATGCAGGATGCCGTTGATAACAAGGGTTCTGCTGTGAAGAAGCGTGAAGACGTTCATCGTATGGCCGAAGCCAACAAGGCATTCAGCCACTTCCGCTGGTAATTTTGGAGTACTAATACTATGGCACGCGAAACCCCGCTTAAGTATTATCGTAACATCGGAATCAGTGCTCACATTGATGCCGGTAAGACCACTACTACCGAGCGTATTCTTTTCTACACCGGCAAGAGCCACAAGATCGGTGAAGTGCACGACGGCGCTGCTACCATGGACTGGATGGTCCAGGAGCAGGAACGCGGCATCACCATCACTTCAGCTGCTACCACCTGCTTCTGGCACGGCATGCAGCAGCAGTGGAACGCTCCTTAC
>CALBLB010000261.1 GCA_937896115.1 uncultured Succinatimonas sp. | reverse complement strand
ATCCCAGTTTCTCACGGGTAAGTTTGATCTCCTCATCGCCAAGAGGGGCTCCGTGACAAGATGAAGTACCGCCTTTGTTGGGGGAACCAAAGCCTATGGTGGTAGGACAGATGATCAAGGAAGGATGCTCGGTATCGGCCTGAGCTTCTTTGATTGCCTTTGCAACCTGTTCGCCGTCATTACCGTTTTCAATCTTGATAACTTGCCAGTGATATCCCTCAAAACGTTTGGCGGTATCATCACCGAACCAGTTTTCAACCTTGCCGTCGATGGAAATACCGTTGGAATCATACAAGCAGATGAGTTTGCCCAAACCGAAGGTTCCAGCCAAAGAAGCTGCTTCGTGAGAAATACCTTCCATCAGGCAGCCGTCACCCATAAACACGTAAGTGTAATGATCGACAATATCAAAGCCCGGACGGTGAAATTCTGAAGCCAGCATGCGTTCGGCAAGAGCAAAACCTACGGCATTGCCAAATCCCATGCCCAAAGGACCGGTAGTGGTTTCAACACCCGGAACCTCACGGTACTCTGGGTGTCCCGGGGTTTTAGAGCCGAACTGACGGAACTGTTTTAGATCCTCAAGCGAAAGATCATAACCAGTAAGATACAACAAAGAGTAAATGAGCATAGAAGCATGACCGTTTGACAGAATAAAACGATCGCGATTGGCCCATTTGGGATCCTTGGGGTTATGACGAAGAATGCCGTGCCAAAGGGCTTCAGCCATATCAGCCATACCCATAGGGGCACCAGGATGTCCTGATTTTGCTTTCTGAATTGCGTCCATGGACAACGCACGCAAGGCGTTGGCCAGTTCTCTGCGCTCTGACATATTTTCTTGCTCCTTAAAAAAATAATCCTATATCTTCATCTAAATATCATTTGCCGTTAAAAGACAGTCTGCCGTTATCAATATGTATATCGGTTTGATACCCTTGTGCATTTTTTACAAAAATATTACGACCGATGGCATCGATTACGCCTTCTCCTTGGGAATTTACATTTTCAAAAGTAAAAGAAAACGCTCCGTTTACTGAAGATAACGACAATTGGCTTGGTGAAAAAGTAACCCCGCCTTGTCCTTTGATCCCGTAGACTACCTGACCTTCAGGACTCGTATAATCGACATCAAAATTTAAATGTTCAAGGGTCAGGTAAGCCTCATCCTTAGTAAAATACTGCCAAAGAAGCATAGGAGAAGCCAAAACTTCCCCGACTCCTGCTCCGCTTTGCTCCAAAGCCTTGGTTGAAAAGTTTCCTGAGCTTAAAACCGCCTGCCCGCGTCCTTTGGTGCTGTCAACATCCAAAGCTACCTGCACGCCGAAACTGTCAGCATTTTTTCCTGCTAAAGTTACAACATCAGCCTTAAGATCATTTATCTCATCAACTCCCGTATTACGCAGATTCATATCGGATAATTCTGCATGTACGGTACCAAAAGCATTGCTCTTCTCATCAAAAAGATCGGTTACATAAATGTTTCCTATTGTACCGTTAGGAGTCACTGCATTTTTTACATCCAGGATCATGCTGACTTCGCCGAAGGTTGAACGGTGCATGGAAAAAATTCCTTTCGCATCTTTACTGCCTTCTGCAAACTTACTCTCTCCTGCTTTTAAGAAAGCCCCGGTATAACTCCCAGCAGTTTTTACTTTGACGGAATAATTCATGGGAAAAAGCCTGACATCTGCATAAGCTGAAGCAAATGCTCCGTCACGTTCAAAGATCCCGTTTTTTAACAAAAGATTATTCATGAAATGATAAAAATCTGCCCTGGCCTGCAAACGTAAAAAACCATGCTCTATTTCAACGGGAATACGATACTTTTTATCAGTACCCTCAGGTAATAACACGATGTTGCCTGTTTGCGAGAAAAAGCTTTTTTGCACTTGTTCATAAGAAGCTTTGATGCCGAAATTCAAACTTCCGCCGGCACGTCGGCGCTCCAAATTCTCATTTAAAGCATCCAATGCCTGAGTCATGGCAACTTCTGCATAATGCCCAGAACACCAAACTCCAGCTCCCCACAAAACAACCATAGAAGCCAAAGTTGCAACGGTAAATTTTGTTGCTTTATTCATTTCCTGACCAATCTGATAGACTTGCTGTTTAAGAAAAAGGCCGATCATCTTTGAAGATCGGCCTTTTTCCAATTAAATACCCAAAATTCCGAATCAGCCGAAAACTTTCTTATAGTCGTTTTGGAACTTTTCAATACCCTGATCAGTAAGCGGATGATGAACCATCTGCATGATGACCTTGTAAGGGACGGTAGCGATGTCGGCACCGGCCAAAGCGCACTGCATCACATGATAAGGGCTACGAATCGATGCACAAATGATCTGAGAATCAATTCCGTTGACGGAGAACATGTCGGCAATAGTGCGGATAAGTTCCAAGCCGTCTTCAGAAATATCGTCGAGGCGTCCGATAAACGGTGAAACATAGGTTGCGCCGGCACGTGCAGCCAAAAGAGCCTGAGATGCAGAGAACACCAAAGTCAGATTGGTTTTGATACCTTCTTTGGCGCACTGATGACAAGCCTTAAGACCGTCAGCGGTAAGAGGGATCTTTACTACCATGTTAGGATGGATTGCAGCAATCTCACGGGCTTCCTTGATCATGCCTTCATAATCCAAAGTGGTAGGTTTGACTTCGCCTGAAATAGGACCGTCAACGATGGTAGCTATTTCCTGAATGGTTTCTTTGTAATCACGACCTTCTTTGGCGATCAAAGAAGGATTGGTGGTAACGCCGCAGATCACACCCATGTCGTTGGCTTTGCGGATCTCATCCACATTTGCAGTATCAATAAAAAAACGCATATCAGCTTCCTTTTTTAAAAGACTGCGGCTTTAACACCGCTTAACTCTTGTATAAGAGCGATTGTACTACACTGCCTTTCTGCAAACGGTTACGTCGACGAATAAGCGTGACCAATCTCAAATTTTCTTTTACAGGCAAATAAAAAGGATCAATGCGCAAACATGCGTACACATTGCGTTTTAATCTTCATGGTTTCTGCAATTATTAAGGACAAACACGGCAAAAGCCTAACTCACCTGCGGCATTTTATCCGCAACTTTTGCGAACACCGCTTGCGGATCTTTTGCAACATTCACGTTGTTGCCAGTTTTTGCCGTCACGCCTGATATAATAGCCTGCGACATTCTCCTGCTGCGGTCCGTCCCTCACCGACGCAGCCGGGCTTTTTACAACGGAGATTTATCATGTCACGTCTTTTTACCTCAGAATCCGTATCTGAAGGCCATCCTGACAAAGTTGCCGATCAGATCTCGGACACCATTCTCGACTATTGCCTTGAACAGGACAAATACGCCCACGTAGCTTGTGTAACTCTGGTCAAAAC
>CALBLB010000260.1 GCA_937896115.1 uncultured Succinatimonas sp. | reverse complement strand
ACACAGTCGGCGATTGTTAAATCTTTATCAGGCCCCTAACATTAGTCCTCCATTTTATTCAGGAAGTGACGAAGTTAGGGGCTTTTAACGTTATGGGAAAGTATCATGGATTTAATTAAAACATTCCCACATGTTGATACTAAGGTAATTTTTTAGGTCGCCCTTTTGGCCTTTTGGGATCGACAAATTTACGTAAAAAGTTTGACCAAACGGTTAGCAGAAAGACAACGATCAGGATGAAAGCGCAGTTTGGAGTTTCTACCGTATTTTGAGGCTATTCTTCTGCACTTGGTCCTGGGATCTGTGGCTTTAACCATGGCCGTTGCCATCAAATCACAGGCATCCTGCAAAGAAAAAACAGAGCAGAGATCTTTAAAGGGATCCTTGGATACTGATTCAACGAAAGCCGCTACTCCGTAGGAAAGATCTTCCGGCCCTGCTGAAACCGTAGGTGTTATGTCTTCACAGGAGATAAAAGTATCATTGTAGATATGTCCAATCATTTTTCCGTTTACAGACAGAGATTTTCCGTCGGAACTGTTTTTAACTCCGGCACGGGCTCTTACTGCATATCGCAAAGCCCCGCATGTGCGCAGCCGATAACCGCCGTATTCCTTACCCAGAACTTGATAAATAACGGTGTTAGACGGGTACCAGAATGCTGGAAATAGGTAAGAGAAGATAATTAGAGGACAGAAAAAGCTCATCAAATGATGAGCTTATATAAATCAAGTAGTTAGTATTGAGCTGGTATTAGTACCAACATAGAAGAATGTTTTACTTAAAGCACCCTCATTTAAATCACGTAACGATAAGATAAGCGTTTACGTTCTTTTCGATGCGGGCTTTGATGTCCTCGTTATCGTTCTTGACGAATTTTTCACCGGTAATGTGCTCATAAAGCTCAAGATAACGTTCGGAAATGGAGTTGACTATCTCATCGGTCATCTCAGGTACTTTTTGTCCTGCTTTACCTTGGAAACCGTTGTCCATAAGCCATTCGCGTACGAATTCCTTGGAAAGCTGTTTTTGAGCTTCGCCTTTGGCAAAACGCTCTTCATAGCCGTCTTTGTAGAAATAGCGGCTTGAATCCGGGGTGTGGATCTCATCCATAAGATAGATCTTGCCGTCGTGAAGGCCGAATTCGTACTTGGTGTCGACGAGAATAAGACCGCGTTTGGCGGCAATTTCGGTGCCGCGTTTGAACAAAGCCAAAGTATACTTTTCCAAAAGCTCATACTGCTCTTTGGTGGCAAGACCGCGCTTTAAAATCTCTTCTTTGGAGATATCGGCATCGTGCTCGCCGATCTCGGCTTTGGTGGTGGGGGTAATGATGGGCTCGGGGAATTTCTGATTTTCCTTCATGCCTTCAGGAAGTTTTACTCCGCAGATCTCGCGTACGCCGCTCTTGTATGCACGCCAGGAACTTCCGCACAGATAACCGCGTACGATCATCTCCACCGGGAAGCCTTTGCACATGATGCCTACGGTTACCTGAGGATCAGGGGTTGCAGTCTTCCAGTTAGGGCAGATGTCAGAAGTGGCATCCAAAAACTTGGCGGCTATCTGATTTAAAACCTGACCTTTGAAGGGAATGCCGCGGGGCAGGATCACGTCGAAGGCCGAGATGCGGTCGGTAGCGACCATCACCAGTTTTTCATCGTTGATGTTGTACACATCGCGAACTTTGCCGTGATAGACATTTTTTTGACCGGGGAAATGGTAATCAGTTTCAGTTAAAGCGTTGCTCATGATAAAAACACCGAAAACGTTAAAGGTACGTGCAATTAAAAATTGCAGTCTCAGCATTCGCCGCGCCTACAGGCGGGCTTCAACGTGGCAAATTATACCCGGCATAAAGCAGGAGATCAGGAAAAGACCCCGTGCTCAATCAAAACCTTGACGGCGATCATCTCCAAGACCAAGGCACCTAAAAGATTCATGACTTTGTCTAATTTCTTTACCCGTGATAAAGGAGAGGCGGCGTAAAAACAGGCAAGACTTAATGAAAAACATACCGCGCCTATTACTAAAGACACGAAGAGTATACGTTGTTCTATCAAGGCTATCGACATGCCTACTGCCAATGCATCAAGTGAGGTGGCTACGGCTAAAGCCAAGACGGTGAAAAGACTTATTCTTTTGTGGCTTTCATGTTCCGTCTCTTTGGCAAAGCTTTCTTTAATCATGTTCAAAGAAACGGCCGTAAGCAGGCAAAAAGCTACCCAGTGATCAAATCTGGCGATGAGTTTTAAAAGGGCGTTGCCCAAAAAAGCGCCTAAAACCGGCATAAAAAATTGAAAAAGCCCGAAAGCTGCGGCAAAGATCAGTGCATTGCGGCAACGTTCTTTAGCGCTGTAGGATCGTTGCCCGTAGATCACCGAGCAGATCATGGCATCGCAGGATAAGGCCACTGCCATCAATAACAGTTCTGTAGTATTCATGGTTTAATTGAAGCGACAAAGCTTTAAATTTGTACCGAGATCCCGGTAACGGGATCTTTGGGCGGCTCTTTTAGGTTTTCCTGTTCTGCTTTGGGCGGCAACATACTCAGGCTCCCGAGCCTGGGTGCCGAAGCGGAAGGCTCAAGCCCCAGTTTGGCAAGGGATGAGGTAAGTTCCTCTACATGATCTTGCACAGCTTTTAATCCCTGGAGTTTTTCTGCAGCAAAGGAGAGTTTTACCTCAGGCAGACAGGCGGCGGCCTTTATTTCTACCCATCCTAGATCTTTTAAATCGAAGTTGAAAGATAAATGCCACACGGCTTTTTGCTGCGGACGCTGTTCTTTGTTGATGAACAGACTGCCTTCGCGTCCTCCTTCATAGGCAGGAGGCAGCGGCAGGTAACGCAGCAAAAGCGGGATGTTATTGTCATTGGGCTTGCTCTGAAGTCTTGCTATCTGACTTAAAGTCTCCTTACTTAGTTTTTCAATATCATCTTGGCTGTCGGGATGATTTAGCAACATATCATCAAGAGCATCGTCGATATTGAGATCGCCCGTCTTGCTCTTTTTAAGCAGATTGTTAACGCTTTTACCCAGTTGTTTGTAGCGAAGACAAAGCAGTAAAAAAGCCCATTGTTGCATGGCTACGGCACGAGGAGAATCAGGTGACATCGGTCCCTGCACAAAAGACAACCAGCCGTTTGCCGAGGTCAAATCGCTGATGGGATCAGTAAGTTTTAAAGACAGATCTTTAGCTTCTTTACGCAGCTCTTTTGGCAACACCGGGTTTTGTGCGGCAAAACTTAAGGCTTTCATGAAGTGATCAAGCGGATTGGCCCGCATCAGAGCATTGCTGGCGCTGATCTCAGGTGTGATGAGGTTGGGTTTGCTGTTATTTACCGCAACTGCCTGAGTTGATTTGGTAAAG
>CALBLB010000259.1 GCA_937896115.1 uncultured Succinatimonas sp. | reverse complement strand
ACGGGATCTTTGGGCATGGCTACACGTGCAATATAACGAGAGGTGGCATCAGCAAGAGGGCTGGCATCAAAGCAACTTACCGTACCCTTATGACAGGTAGGACCGTCAGGACGTGCCATCACCAAAAGCGTATCTTTATCACAGTCCGTGGCGATGGAACGCATGTGCAAATAATTCTTTGAGCTTTCCCCTTTGGTCCACAGGCATTGACGTTCTCTTGAAAAGAAGGTTACCAATTTGGTATCCAAGGTCTTTTGTAAGGCCTCTTTATTCATATAACCAAGCATCAATACCATGCCGGTCTGACAGTCCTGCACTATGGCAGGCATAAGGCCGTTTACTTTTTCAAAATCCAGTTCGTCTATGCTCTGAAAGCCATGAAAATATCTAATCACGGATGACAATTCCTTGCTCCTTTAAATAATTTTTTAAGGCGGGAATGGCGATCACGCCTTTGTGAAACACCGACGCAGCCAAAGCACCGTCACAATCGGCCTCTTTAAAGGCCGCCAAAAAATGCTCCATGCTTCCGGCACCGCCAGAGGCTATGAGCGGAACGTTGCAGATCTTTCTTACCTTTTGCAACTGCGCAATATCATAGCCTTGACGCATGCCGTCTTGGTTCATCATGTTTAAGGTGATCTCTCCTGCTCCGCGTTTTTGTACTTCCAAAACCCAGTCGAGAGTTCTCCAGGCAGTAGTCACGGTACGCTTGACGTCGCCGGTGTATTGTTTAACGAAATAATCCTGTTTTTGTGCGTCGTAGTAGGAATCTATGCCTATCACTACGCAGGATACTCCGAATTTATCTGCAAGTGCAGTGATGAGATCGGGATTTTCAAGCGCCGGAGAATTTATCGAGATCTTGTCGGCACCGTAGGAGAGTATGGTATGCGCATCCTCAACCGAGCGTATGCCGCCTGCAACGGCAAAGGGGATATTGATGATCTCGGCAACTTTTGCCACCCAGGACTTATCGACGCGTCGTCCGTCTGCTGAGGCGGTGATGTCGTAGAACACCAGTTCGTCGGCTCCTTCTTCGGCATAGCGACGGGCAAGATCTGCAATCGAGCCCATTACTTCGTGATTGCGAAACTGTACGCCTTTGACCACTACGCCGTCGCGTACGTCCAAGCAGGGAATTATGCGTTTGGCCAGCATGCTACGGCCTCCTCGACGCTGAAACGTCCTTCAAGCAACGCACGCCCGGCCACGGCCGAGGTCGCACCGGCTCGAGCTACGGCACGGATGTCATCTAAAGAAGAGATCCCGCCTGAGGCTATGATGTCAAGTTGCGGATAGCATTTGGAAAGATGGGCGTAGAGGGCGCAGTTAGCCCCTTGCATCATCCCGTCACGACTGATGTCGGTAACCAGAATATGCTCTATACCGTAGGGTAAAAAGCCTTTTAGCACCGAATCTAAGGTTATGCCCGAGTCTTTCATCCACCCGTGAGTGGCGACAAAAGGCAGACCGTCTTTTAAGTTTACGTCCAAAGCCAGGACGAAATGCTCGGCGCCGAAGCGTCTTAACCAGCCGCGTACCAGTTCGGGGGCGGCAACGGCAGCAGATCCCACCACCACGCGGGCAACCCCTAATGACAAAAGATTTTCTATATCAAAGTCAGAACGTATACCGCCGCCTGTTTCAATGGGCAACGGTGATGAGCGTACCAATTGGGCGATTAACGCACGCTGGCGCTTCATAGGATCGCGTGCGCCTTCCAAATCCACGATGTGAATAAGCGATGCTCCCTGATTGGCGGCATCCAAGATCTTTTTTACAGGATCTGCATCAAAATAGGTAGTACGCGAGTAGTCGCCTTGCTTTAGCCTTACTACTTTTCCTCCCAGAAGATCCAGTGCGGGAATGATCATTGTGTATCCTCAGAAGTTCTTTAAAAAGTTTTGTAAAAGCAACGAG
>CALBLB010000258.1 GCA_937896115.1 uncultured Succinatimonas sp. | reverse complement strand
TTGCCAATCTCTTAAATTACGTCCACGTGGTTTTGGTATTGGTTGCCTCGATGCTGATGGTCGCCTTCGTGATAAACCCCTTCTTGGTATTCTGCTGCACCCACAAAAATCCCTATCCTCTTATCTTTAAGAGCGTGGCCGGATCTGGAATGACCGCATTCTTTACCAGAAGCTCTGCTGCCAATTTACCGGTCAATCTGGCTCTGTGCCAAAAGATGGGTTTACCGAAATCAACCTACTCCATTTCCATCCCTTTAGGATGCACCATCAATATGTCGGGTGCGGCCATCACCGTGGTAGTGATGACTATGGCAGCCGTAAATACTTTAGGTGTTCAGACTGACTTCTGGTCTGCTCTTTTAATGTGCATAGTAGCCGTACTCTGCGCCTGCGGTTCATCAGGGATCGCCGGCGGCTCGCTCATGCTCATTCCGCTTGCCTGCTCCATTTTCGGAATAGGCAACGACATCGCCATGCAGGTAGTGGGCATAGGCTTTATCATCGGCGTTATTCAGGATTCGACGGAAACCGCACTTAACAGCTCAACCGACGTGGTTTTAACTGCAGCAGCCTGTGAACGCGATGCCCGTCTTGGAAAAGGACCGCAATTAGGCAGTGACGAAGAGTAAAAAATTCTCTATTCCTAAAAGCTTAGTTAAGCATTAGACGAACACACTTCCCGCAGAAATTGCCCTGCGGGATTTTTTTGCACTAAAAAAGCGCATATAGCTGCATCTGCCTCTTAAAAATCCCCTGCTCATTTTCTGAACAATCGTTTTATGACGGCTGATGCTATACTGAAAACGTTTGGAAACAAACCAAACGGGGATAAATTCCCGATACCTGTTAATTTTCAGCAAATGAAAAACAGGATGAAACCGAGGATCTGTCGATCGCTTGGGATCTTCTGATTTAACCAGAAGATTAGATCAAGGTGCCGTTTAGGTTCGACGCCTTGTACTTTAGTACCAACAGTACGGAACGAAATATAATGCTAGAGAACGTAAATCCCAAGTCGCCTTTGGCGCAGACACTCAACAGAGTGCCTTTTATACTGCAGATCATCATCGGTCTGTGTCTTGGTATCATCTTAGCCGTAGTCTACCCCTACGACGAAACCGTATTGCCGGCCTTCGGCAATCTGTTTGTCAAAGCTTTAAAGGCCGTTGCACCTCTCTTGGTTTTCGTCTTGGTTTCTGCAGCCATAGCCAAGCAAAAACGCGATCAGCACTCATCGCTAAAAACCGTGATCTGCCTTTATTTTGTCAGCATGGTGATTGCCTCAACCTTGGCTTTGATCATGAGTTATGTCTTCCCCAGCACTTTTGCCGAGCTTGCTTCTCAAGCAGAAGGCGTAAATCCGCCTTCAGGCATTAAAGAAGTGTTGCTGAACTTTGTCAATCAGGCTGTAGAGAACCCGATCTCCGCCCTTTTGAACGGTAACTATATAGGTATTTTGGTATGGGGCATTGCCTTGGGCGTCATGTTCCGTTTTGCTCATGAGAATACTAAAAAAGTACTCGATGATCTGGCCCAATGCGTCTCAGGCGTTGTGCGCATGGTAATACGCTTTGCGCCTTTGGGCGTGATGGGCTTGGTTTACTCCTCCTGCACCGAC
>CALBLB010000257.1 GCA_937896115.1 uncultured Succinatimonas sp. | reverse complement strand
GTTTTCACACAAACCGTCCAATACCAAAAGATCAGTACTGCAATAACGTTCCCAATCATTCTGGCGTTGAACCCGCTCCTCTCTTGCCTCGTTGGAATTGAAATAACGGGTGCGTTCAAGTTTGGTAGGAGTAATTAAGCATACATCCTTAAACACCGGCTCCTTATTACTCTCTTCAAGCCAGAAAGCTGCCATGGCGTTGGCAAGTACGCTCTTTCCTGATCCCGGAGCTCCTGAAATGATAAAAAGCGAAGGTGGCTCAGGTTTTACCAGATGAACCTGGCAAAAGATCCTGGCGTCGCTGATGGCTTTGGCATTGGCAGGATCGCATATGAGTTTGTCAAAAGTCCAATTAGGATCGATGTTACCTGAAACAAAGGTTCGTTTGATGAATTCAAGACGTTGCTTTTCATTGCGCAAGGCGATCTCTCGAGAAGCCTGAATTGCTTCTTCATGTCTCATGATCGCCGGATCTTTTAATACACCGCGACGCTTGATATCGTCGCGCATCTTCTCAAGATCTACATTATTGCCGTTGAGTTTTTGAATGGAGGCTATTTCAGACATCAGGGTATCAAAACCGACCTTTACGCCTTCAGAGTTTTTCTTTGACGACTCTTTTTTATCAAATTTCTGATCATAGCCGTCTTTAACATCGCTCATGAATGCTGCCTCCCTGCCTGTAAATGTTTTTACCCTGTGTGAAGATCTAACTTGGTCTTTAGTAACCAAGATCCATTTTTTATCTTACAGTTATTTTACTTGAGCTGTGCTCCATATTGCCCGATCTGCAGATACAATGTTTTACATTTAGCTATTTCTTGCACGCTTGATTTGAAATTGACTGAAATTCGGGCAGTTATCTTAATGGCAAAATACACTTCAAATTCAATTAGTTATATATTTCCATAACAATTTACAAAAATGCCTGGTGATCCCAAAAAACAAAAAGCTCCCGCCTGATCAAACGAGAGCTTTGGTCTTCTTGCAGTTAAAATGCAGGATCAAAGATATTTAAACTGCGCGCCGTCAAAGGCTTTGGTCTCAAAGATGGTAGCATCGCGTCCTGAGATCTTTTTGTACTCGGCATTGACTGCAGCTTTTACTTTTTCAACATTCTGAGGCTCGACCATAGCGACAACGCTGCCGCCGAAACCGCCGCCGGTCATACGCACTGCGCCGTACTCATCGCCTAAAGCTTTGCGCACGATCTCAACTAAGCCGTCGATCTCGGGAATGGTGATCTCAAAATCATCGCGCATCGAGCAGTGGGATGCATACATAAGCTTGGCCAAAGTCTTAAGATCGCCTGCTTCAAGAGCACTTGATGCATCAAGCACTCGCTGATCTTCGGTGATCACGTGGCGGGCGCGACGGAAGGACACTTCATCAAGTTCTGCTTTATGAGCATCAAGCATGGCAAGATCAGCATCACGGAGCAAATCCACTCCTAAAATCTTGGCAGCTTTTTCACAGGATTCACGTCTGTCGTTGTACTCAGATCCCACCAACTGATGCTTTACATTGGAGTTGATGATCATGATCACGAGATTCTCAGGGATCTTAACCTGGGTAAGTTTGAGGCTCTTACAGTCTATACGCAGAGCATGATCGGCACTGCCGCAGGCAGAAATGGTCTGATCCATGATCCCGCATTTCATGCCTATATAAGCTTCGGCAGCCTGGCCCATCAAAGCGATCTCCTGCAAAGGAATATCAAGACCGAAAGCCTTGGATACCAAATGTCCGAAGGTTACCTCCAAAGATGCTGAAGATGAAAGTCCTGCACCTAAAGGAATATCTCCTGAAACGGCTACATCAAGTCCTTTTACTTTGCCAGGGAATTTCTTTTCGATAAGTTGAGTCATTCCGCGAAGGTAATTGACCCACAGCTTGTCAGCATTCTTTTCGATAGTAGCTGAGATCTTAAATTCGTCGTAGTCATTGCCCAAATCGCAAGCCAAAATGCGCATGGTTTCAGTGCCGTTTTCTTTGGCTGCCATGGCGGTGCCGTATTTGATGGCGCATGGCAAAACAAAACCGCCGTTATAGTCAGTGTGTTCGCCTATGATGTTTACGCGGCCCGGGGCGTAGGCCTGCATGGCAGGAGAGGATCCGAATTTTTCCTCAAATGCTTTTATGGTATTGGAACGTACGTCTGTCATGTTAAAAACCTTTTTAAATTCCGCTAAATATCCTGAAATTTCGCTTACTGCTTTTTGCTGTAATGCACATCGCTTAGATCACGCAATCTGGCCGCGGCCTGCTCTGCAGTAAGATCACGCTGTCTTTCAGCCAGAAGCTCAAATCCTGCTACGAACTTCTTAACAGTAGCCGAACGCAAAAGAGGCGGATAGTAATGAGCATGCAACTGCCATTCACCGTGCTCTTCTCCGTCTGACGGGGCATTGTGCCATCCCATGGCATAAGGGAATGAAGTTTCAAAAAGATTGTCATAACGAGTGGTGATCATCTTGATAGCCAAAGCAAGATCATCACGCTGAGCGTCGTTCAACTCGTCGATGGTCTGTACGCTGAACTTAGGCAAAAGCATGGTCTCAAACGGCCAGAAAGCCCAGAACGGGACTAAGCATACCCAGTGTTCGGTCTCAAACACGATACGCTCTTTCTTTTGCAATTCAGCTTTTAAATAATCTTCAAGAAGCTTAGTGCCGTGAGAGGCAAAATATTTACGCTGCTCGTTAAGCTCTTTTGAGATCTCCTCGGGGATGAAGTCACAAGCCCAGATCTGTCCGTGCGGATGAGGGTTGGAACATCCCATCACCGCACCTTTGTTCTCAAACAGCTGAACATAGGTATATTGTTGCTTTAATTCTGCAAACTGTGAGCCCCACAGATCAACTACACGACGGATCTCTTTTTGCTCGAGCAAAGGCAGTGTCTTGGAATGATCAGGGGAGAAGCAGATCACACGGGCAGTACCGCGGGCAGGTTGCATCTTGAAAAGATCGTCATTCTTAACACCGTCTTTAGGGGTATCCGGCATTAAGGCTGCAAAATCATTGGTAAATACATAGTTGTCAGTGTAAACAGGATTGTGATCACCGTTTACACGGGTGTTACCCGGGCACAGATAGCACTTGGGATCGTAAGTAGGTTTTACGGCATCAGGAAGCTTTTCCGTCTGACCAAGCCAGGGACGTTTGGCTCTGTGAGGAGAAATTAAAATCCACTCACCGGTTAATGCATTGAATCTGCGATGAGGATGGGATGAAACATCAAATTCTGCCATGGTGGTTTCCTCATTAGAAAGGCTCTTACAGTTTCCTTTCTAATCTCATGTTGTTGTATTGGTACTTTTTGCCTCGATGACTGATCTTCAAATGCCGGTTTTACTGTTTATAAATCCAAAGTATTTCAATTGAAATACCGCACCGGCACTTGAGTATTTCAGTCGTCGTAGCCGTTAGGATTATTCTTTTGCCAGTTGTAAGAATCGGCTGCCATCTCATCAAGAGTCTTTAAGGCTTTCCATCCTAATTCTCTTTGAGCCTTGGCAGGATCGGCATAACACTGGACCACATCCCCTGCTCTGCGAGGGGCAAATTTATAAGGAAGCTCACGACCTATGGCTTTTGAGAATGCTTTTACCATGTCGAGCACGCTGTAACCTACTCCGGTACCCAAGTTGTAAATAAAGGTACCGCTCTTGTTTAAGCAATGGTTTAAAGCAGCTACGTGACCTTTTGCCAAATCGACTACATGGATGTAATCACGTACGCAGGTTCCGTCAGGGGTGGGATAGTCATTTCCGAAGATATTGAGATAAGGCAGACGTCCTACTGCAACTTGTGTCAAATAAGGCATGAGGTTATTAGGAATACCGCGTGGATCTTCGCCGATAAGACCTGACTCGTGAGCTCCTACAGGGTTGAAGTAACGCAAAAGCACCATGGAGAACTCAGGAACAGCCTTTTGCAATTCCTGACACATATACTCGATATCAACCTTGGTCTGACCGTATGGGCAATTGGCTCGTTTTACCGGTGATTCTTCGGTAAGAGGAACGCTGTCAGGTTCACCGTAGACGGTAGCTGATGATGAGAAGATGAAGTTGTAGCACTTAAACTCTCTCATCACTGACAACAAAGTTCTGGCACCGCTTACGTTATTGTCGTAATACTCAAGAGGTTTTTTGACAGACTCACCAACAGCTTTGAGTCCTGCAAAATTGATCACACCGTCGATTTTATAGGTTGAAAATACGGCTTCCAACTGCTCACGGCTACGTATATCACCTGCCATGAAAGGAATATGTTTGCCGGTGATACGGTTGATGCGTTCTAGTACCGCAGGCTTGCTGTTGGAGAAATTGTCAAAGATCACCGCATCGTAACCTGCTTTAACAAGTTCGATAACAGTGTGACTGCCGATGTATCCGGCACCGCCGGTAACCAAGATCACTGACATAGGTATTTCCTTCCTATAAAGTGTAAAGAAAGAGGCTTACGCTGAGAAGAATCCGTTAACTGATGCCTGTTGTACAGCAAAAATAACGTGATACAACAATCATCTATCCCAACTTATCAGCAAAGGCTTATACAAGCCATGTAAGCGTTTACATACACATTATATGAAGAAAATTAGCAGTTGTGTATATCCATTAAAAATAATTTTATCAATCCTGCGAAAATTTTATTAAGTCTTTACCTACATTTACATATAAATAAAATAATCTTAATCATGCGATTAATAAAAAAACAACTAGTATGCAAACAACAATAACAAATTCGAATTCATTTTCATGAGATAATAGATTATACAGAATCGAACATTTTTTATCTGAATTTGCAAAAAGATTTTCTTCATATCTCAAGTATAAATTGCTTTTTTTCTGAAATTGAATAAATTTTGCTAATTTATTAAAACATTGAACACGCTGTTTGTTACAACTTGTTATAAAAATAAACATTATAAAAACAGGTAATAAAAACACTATTAAATTTTTTACCATTAGATAATCAGGAATTTTTATACCTAAATATATTGATGATAAATTGCCTCCAAAAATAAAACCAAGAATTGTAACTAAAATATACCCAATTCTCTGATTTAATTTATTAAGATACATGGTCTGCTTATTAATATCATCATTTAATTTTCTAACTTAGCTAGAACTTCTTACTTTATATGAGGTTAAAATAGACACAAAATCTTTCTTAAACTTTCGTATCGAGTTAATGAGTTCTATTTTTTTTCGTGGCTTTTTCCATTTTCTAAAAGTAACAAATAGAACCAAACGATTAAGCCAAAGTTGTAACCAATATGCTCTCCCAAGATTAAAATTTGGCTTATGAATTTGATATAATAAATTGATTTCTTTCAATTTATATTTAGATTCATAAATATAGTACATTTCATAAACAAATAAATCCAGTTCATAATCATATTTTATATTATTTTGCTTATTATATTTTACACGATTGCTTATAAACAAAAGATTTTTATCCAAATATATTTCTTTAATTTTCATTTCAAAAAAATATTTAAAAACCCAAGATAATAAAATAAACATTAAAATGTGTAAACGATTTATAAACATTACACAATATTTTATATTCTGATATAAAGATTCAAAAAATAAAATTATACTAAACTTTTTTTTATTAAATAAGTTTTTTCAATAGATGAATTAATATTAAAAAAAGATTTCCATCCAGTGGCAATTATTTTAGAGTTTGATAAACATGAGTTTTGATATGAAGAACCTCCCCGGTTTAATTTTATACGTTCATCACAAACAACTTTTTTATTTGAAATTTTTCCAAGTATATCAGCAAAATATTTTAAAGTTATATTACCGTCAGCACTACTGACATTATATATTTGAACATTATCACTATTTAAAGACAATGTATGTAACATTGCTGAAACCGCATCAAAAACATATAAGTAAGATCGTTTTTGTAAACCTGAACTAAATAACTTTATTTGATCTCCATTTAATGCGTCTCTTAAAAACTGTATATCAGCTTTTGAACTACAAAGTTTAGAGGTAGGACCAAAAATATAACCAAATCTAAGAATTATACTCTTCACACCATACTGACTATTATATGCAATGCAAAGATTTTCTGAAAGTCTTTTACTTTCAGCATAACATGATCTTAAATCAGTAAAAACAACATTAGTTTTCGAATTTTCACTTATATCTTTATCAGCAACATTACCGTAAACTTCAAAG
>CALBLB010000256.1 GCA_937896115.1 uncultured Succinatimonas sp. | reverse complement strand
TTCCCTGTTTTCACAAAACCTGCAGGTATTAAAAGCTGCACTCAGGTGAAAAATTAACCCGTTAATCACAGGAGGCGGCGGCTTTATGCCGCCGTTTTGTGGATGTCTCTTTTACTCAATGCAGAAGATATAACCGTTAATATTGCAGGACGCAGGATCTTAAATGCTGTAAGTTTTTCTTTATTTCAAGGACAACTAATGGCTCTTATAGGTCCAAACGGCGCCGGCAAAAGCACTCTGGTCAAAGTGATCGTAGGATCGGTTAAAAAAAATTCAGGAAAAATCGTCATCAATACCGCTGGCAAGTGCTTAGGTTATGCCTCTCAAGATCTTCCCGACGACAGATTTTTTCCGGCAACAGCTTATGAGATCATCGAAAATGGCATATTACTTTCTCGGAAAAAACATGCTGCACAAAAAAACTATGATCTTCATAAGCTAATCGACATCTTGAATCTGCATAACTTTATAAATAATTCTTTTGCGTCTTTATCTGGCGGCCAAAAAAGAAGAGTCTTGCTCGCCAGAGCTTTGGCCGTAAGTTCGGAATTGCTGTTGCTCGATGAGCCGACCACCGGTCTTGATCCTGAAAGCGTGACGGCTTTTTACGAAACTTTAAGCACCATAAGACGTCATTTCAATACGGCCGTGCTCATGGTAAGTCATGATTTGCCGCGTATTTTTAACTTCGCCGACAATGTTTTATACCTTGAACACTCGGTTAAATTTTTAGGAGCAGGTCATGATTTTGCAAAATCTAGACTGTGTGCTCAAATGATGGAACATCAACTATGACAGCTTATATAAGTGAAATGCTTTCCTATCCTTTTATGAGCCGCGCTTTTATTACAGGGCTGTTTATAAGTGCCGCCGCAAGTTGCATAGGAGTAAATCTGGTGTTGCGGCATTTTTCGATGATAGGTGACGGTTTATCCCATTCAGGTTTCGGTGCTTTGGCCGTTGCCGTAGCCCTTCATCAATCGCCTTTATTGATCTCGTTGCCTGCAGTACTGCTGTGTGCCACTTTGATCCTTTCTTTTTCCCAAAAAATAAGACTGCCGTCTGATGCATCCATTGCGATGCTGTCATCGGTATCTTTATCGGTAGGCGTAATGGTGTTATCGGTTACTACGGGGATGAATACCGACGTCTGCAATTATCTGTTCGGGTCGATTTTGGGAATGAAAGTAAACGATATGTACATCACCATGGCGTTGTGCTCTGCAGTAATACTTATCTATATCCTGATGTATAACAATTTTTTTGCCG
>CALBLB010000255.1 GCA_937896115.1 uncultured Succinatimonas sp. | reverse complement strand
GATGAAAATTTAGCGCTTAAAGCCTGGCTGAGTTTTTCCGGAATGGCGATCTTTTCGCGGGAAACGCATTTGAAATAAAAATCATGGTTCAGAGCTTGAGCTGCGTTACGTTGCAAGGCGTCGGATGCACCTATGGTTATCTCACCTAAACTTTGATCGGCAAATTCCGTACCCTCAGACAGTTTTTTGGCCGTATCCAGATAATTTTTAAAATGCACATCGTGGTGATAATGCAAGGTTTCTGCTGAAAAAAGTCCTTCAATTGGCGAAGCACCGAAAGGAAGAGCGGGAAGAACAAATTGATCCATGGTTTTACTCCTTTTTCCTTGTTATAAAAATTTTTATGCACTGAAGGTATGCATCATGATCTCAGCATACATGCAGGGAATACTTAGACGTAATGAAATGCACTAAGTTAACCTCTTTCCTGTAATATAGCGCAGACTTTATTGAGTGCAAAATTAACGATAAAAATTACTGTTAAGTAAAAAATGTCAATTGAAAAAAACAATCTGCAATCCATGCCCTCGTTGTTTCAAATAAGTTGGCCGATCTTTATAGATTTGGGTTTGCATTTTTCGACTCTCATTATCAATCTTGCAATGGTCGGTATGGTTTCGGTAGATGCAGTAGCCGAGCTTACCGTAGGCAATCAGGTTTTTGATTTGGGATTTATTCTCTTTAATTTTATAAATATAGGCGTATGCGTTGTCTGTGCCCAGGCTCTTGGTAACGGAAATTTAAAGATTGTCCGTCGTGTGGTACACATGGGACTTGGTCTTAACTTTATTTGGGGAGCGATCGTTTCACTTGCGGTTTTTTCGTGTTCATTTCTTATAGTGAGACTTATGCATGTCCCGCCTGAGATCATGAAAAACTCAGAAGGGTATTTGACCATCTTGGCTTTAAGTTTTCTACCGGAAGCTTTATGTCTTTGTCAGGCACAAATTCTGCGTGCGTACGGGCGTACCCGAGACAGCATGTATGTGGCGGTATTGATGAATGTTATAACCGTAGTTGGAAATTACATACTGTTGTTCGGCGCCTTCGGTCTGCCGAAATTGGGAGTGCAGGGAGTGGCGGTATCCACGGTTTTGGGGCGATTCGTATGCGTATTTGTGTTCTTTTATATGTTACGCAGGGTAATACGTTTCCATATCGTTCCGCGTTTTCTTTTTTCGATTAAAACCAAAATATTGCGCCAGATGCTCAATGTCGGATTGCCAGGTGCCGGGGAGAATCTTTCTTGGCATACTCAATACATGTTCATGACTTCTGTAGTGGCATCATTGGGCGCTGTTTCCCTGGCAACTCACGGGATTTATTTCCAGATGAGC
>CALBLB010000254.1 GCA_937896115.1 uncultured Succinatimonas sp. | reverse complement strand
TTACCGACTAAATCTTTAAAGTCCTGCAAAGTCTCCCCAATCTTGCGTCCTAAAATCACTCCATCCTTATCAAGAGAGTAACGCCCGAACATACAACCTACTGCGTAAGAGATGAGATCGCGCATGAGATCGGCACACTGCATTGCCCACGGCTCTTCATCATTCTCAACGGTCTTTTTGGAGTAAGCGTAATAAGGGTTGCAACAGAGCGTAACCTGTGAAAGCGGATGCTCAGGGGACATCTCTCCTTCCAAACCATAAATCCTGATGAAGTTTTCGTTGTTCTGCTCTTCAAGAGCCTGAGTTGTCTTAATAAGTTCACGGTAATGCGCTTGCAAAGCCTTTACCGTATCCTCAAGTGAAGATGAACCATCAAAAGCGGCAATCAACGGATTTTGCTTAAAGTTCCAAGAGATCTCCTGAGAGTCCCAGTCTTCTTTTGCGATGGAGACGAGTTTGTCGACTATATTTGAAATTTCTTGCAGGTGATCACGAAAGGAATTAATTACAGGTAATCTTGCTATATCACCGACCTGTGTAGAAATTGTAGGATTATAAAATTCGACAACTTTCTTGGAAATCAACGAGCAAATTAAACCTGTAAAGAAATTGCTTTCATTTTGGTTAGGAAACAAAGACGATCCTTTACAATCAAACAAAAATCCTTGTTCAACAATTTTTCTGCCGCCGAAAAACGAAGAACTGGTGTTTGACCACGTCACCGCAGGGAGGAAATAATATCCAGGGTTTCTGATGACAGAACGCTGTTTGCCATTAGGAAAACAAAAATTCTTAATCTCAAAACCGTCATTTTGCCAATTCACTACATAATCCTGATTGCCGTACCAGCGTCGATACTCGCCGCCTTTGTTATACGGAAACCATTTACAAGTACTGGCCAAAGCTTCGTGCGCATCATGCATGCCAAAGCCTATGCTTGATAAAGGAACTTCAAACCACTGACGCAAGAAACGGTCATTATCCGATGTAGCCATCCCTTGTGCCGGTTTACAGATCTCATCAAGTCTGCGGCATCTTGAGAAGATCTCCAAAAACTTGTCTGAAAGCCAATATGCGATAGGAGAACCGGGGATCTTGTCAAAAGAATCTTTACCTGAACGATAAGGATTATTCTTTTGTTGTAAAAACAGCGCTTCTTTAGCCTGCTCTCCTTGAACATGAATCAAACGTACATATTGTCCGTAATAATCTTTTATGTAATTGTTTGACAACACAAAAGCTGTAGTTTGAACGACATCTCCACCGAAACTGTCAAAAGCTTTCGGACCCAAATGAGCCATAGATAAAATGGTTTTATCATTCAGGAGTTTTGTTCTTAATTTCTCAAATGAACCTAAAAACATCCAACTTTGCATCGTCACCATGGCGTGATAGCCGTGCTCAAGTAGCAAATCAAAACCGCGTTCTATAAATGCCGTACAAAAATCAGCTTTGCTGTCAGGATAGTTGTCCTTCACAAACTCAGCCAAGGTCGCATTCATGTTTCTTGCACCCATATACGGCGGATTGGTCACGACCACGTGGTAACGGCAGGATAAGCATTCGCTCATCTTCAGGATGCGCTCGACGCTTTCCTCTGCTTGAGAGAGCATCAAATCTCCCTGTATATTTTTGGCTTTTAGAAGATCTCTTATTCCCTGCACTTCTTGCAAACGCGGAGTTATTAAAGAGCCGAAATTCTTTGCCTGCTCAAACTGAGTTAAAGTTTCTAAAAAAGGCTCGGTAAGCAAATCCGATCCCAAAGCCTTGCGGTAATGGTCAAGAGAAAATTCATCGAGCTTCTCATTCGTCAGTACACAGATATCGGGCTTTAAGATCTCCTTTTGTTTGAGAATGTTGCGATCAAGCTCCGCAGCCTTCATCAGCAAAGCAAAGGCCGCCAATTCTCCGGCGCGCTCGTCTATCTCAATCCCGGTTAAATTGTGCTCAAGGATAAGTTGCGGGATCTCATAATCTGAATACCCTTCTTCTTCATAAATTTTGGTAAGCAGTTCGAAGGCGTATACCAGCATGTGTCCAGAGCCGCAGCAGGGATCGCATACTTTGATCTCCTCAGGAGAATTTATCTTGATAAAATCCCGAGCCTCATTTTCATCAGGGCTTATGTAATAACGCATGGAATCGATAAGCGCTGACTCCGGATGGTTTAACATCCATAACCTGCCTAAAGAATTTTCCACGAGATAACGCACTATCCATTCGGGAGTAAAAAGCTGTGTGGCAGGACCGATGTTCTCGGGAGTGGCCTTGATGTTTTTGGCAAACCCTTTAAAGATCTCGTCTTTCTTTTCTGAGATGTAATACTGATAAAGCCAGCCTATGATCTCAACGCTTGAGCAATCATCGGCACTGATGTTTTCTCGTATTAAAGTCACGATACTGTGCGGTGAAAGCAAATCAGGCGGTAACAGATATTCGGTGTAGTCGGCGGCTTTTTGGAATAAAAACGGCATTCTGCGGCTTAAAGCATTGCAAGCGCCGAGTAGAAGCAGACGATACGCCGCTGTTTCCGGATCAACTTCCGACTTTTTTCCTGCCAAACTCGGCCAATTTTGGGTGTCACCTGACAAAAGAGCTTTGACTGGATCTCTGATGTCTTCATTCAAAGACAAATCGTCATAAAAGATCCCTTTTTTTGCTTCTGAAAGGATTTCAGGATCTCCGCTGCCCAGAGCAGGAGAGATCACCGCACAGGATAAAACTCCCCTTACATCCATAAAACGCAAAGCACACAGACGATTGAACCAGTAATAAGCGGCTTTCTCTACAACCTCTTTTTCGCCGTGATCGGCAATTGCTTTGTGCAAATCTTTAAACGCATCTTTATAATTTCTTGCGAAAAATCCGTTGGGATCTGATGCATCGACAAGGCGTACGGAGATCCTTTCTTTAAGTTCACGTCTTATCTGTTGGGCAAAGCTTTTTAGTTTATTTAACTGCATAACGATCTCCGTTTAATGAATAACCACGCGACGACCGTCGGCTACGCTCTGCAGGATCGCTTTGCGCAATTCTTCTAAGAAGTGATCTGCATCCTCCGGTGTGGCTATGATCCGACTTGAAATTTTTTCTGACACCGCAGATACGCAGGCAGAAAGTTCCGTTATACGGGTGATCGGCGGGGTAGCTTTTATCTTGGCAGGTGTTTTAATCTCTTGATCGTTATTGCAAGCTTTGACAGGCTGTAAAACGGTTTCATGCTCCTGCTCGGCATTGCTTTCTTCAGCACTGTTTTCTCGTGCAGATGCTATTCTCTCAAGATGCTCATAAGTTTCTGCAGTAAGGCTTACAAACTCGGTTTTCAGTAAATAAAGTTCACTGTAATTTTTAGCAGATGAAATCTTTTGCGATTTTTCAGCGAAGAAAGAGGACATGGCGTCACGATCTTCTTTGTTAAGAGCGGTAAACATTCCGTCTTTGCAGATCGCCTGTTGCAAATGCTCAAGCTG